>JAKONH010000377.1 GCA_022702045.1 Spirosomataceae bacterium | reverse complement strand
AGCGCAACTCAGCAACACGAGTCCAGCCAGCATCCGCAGGGGGTGTCGTTGGATAAATGTTCGCATAGGGTACGTAATTGAATTTAGACGCAATGTTTCAAACTAAACTTTATAACGTTCGCAAGTTTTGGGGCAAACTTAGGGAACGGTTTCCACATTAACCGGAAGCATTGTAATATGTTTTACCGGATTATTCATTTTGATCTACGCATCAGAAACGCGGTTGATCACTTGCTGGAAATGCCTAAAAAGTCAAGTTCAGGGCGGACGCGATTTATTAACTAACTGCATTCCGCTGGCCTATACGTGACGTTTGGGCCGGTCAAGTATAGGCATTAAGTTGAAATAACCCAATAAAATCAGCGTTACCGGTTCCAAAATCCGATTCCACAGCCGCTCATCCTTCAAATTTTTCATAATATCTGGCAAAATTTATATACGCCTGGATATTTTTTTCGTGAATGTATCCTAGATTGTTTGTCGACTTTTCACAAAATCAGCGGCAGCACTGTGAATAAGACCCGCCAGTGAAACTAGGCAAAAATGCACACCCCGATCAGCCAATGCACGGGCCTGATCGCCACTAATGGCCGTCGTTCCAACAATCATACCGGAGCGATTTATTTTTTCAACGGCCCCGGCAATGGTTCGTTTGACCTCGTCGTGACTGGCTCCGTCGTAGTAACCCATTGACATGGCCAGGTCGCGGGGACCAATCACAAAGCCATCGATACCTGCTACTGTTGTTAGTTCATCGAGGTTATCGATCGCTTCCTGATCTTCAATTTGCGGCAATATCAGAATCTGTTCGTTGGCGAATTCAATGTATTCGCCCTGATTCATCGTTCCCAACAGATAGTCAGCGGAGCGCACTGGCGCAAACCCACGCTTCCCAGCGGGGGGATATTTGATCGCTTCTACCAACGCTTCCGCTTCAGCGGCTGTTCGAACACCCGGCAGCATAATACCCATCACTCCCGCATCAAGAAACTGGAGAATCAGTTTGGGGTCATTACTGCGTACACGTGCCAGCGGTGTAATGCCGCTTACTTCACAAGCCCTAACAATATCCTGTACCTGCGCGGTCGTAACGGGACTATGCTCACCATCGATCATGTAAAAATCGAGCCCGGAGAATCCGCACAGCTCCGCAATCGTCGGATCAGCACTATTCGACAAAACACCGACGACAGGCTGTTTGCTACTCAGCCGGGTTTTAACAATATTATTTTTCATACGTGAATGAAACAATGACCATGCGCACTAGCCATTAAGTGATCTATCTGCAATCTATTTGAATCAAGTCGATTCGCAAGTCGCCACGACTGCCGTGTGCACTACCAGCCCTTTATACTTGCTGATTGGCAAAGGTGACTGCTTTCCGTTATTTACCAATAATCGCTTGATCTTATTTTTATCAGTCTCTCCTTATAGCATGATCCGGTAAAGTAAGCAGCTTTTCTTTTTTTCAAAAAATTGCTGCTGTTTATCCGATTTGTCTAAATCGCTATAGCATAAGTGGGAGCAAACTTGACGTAGCCGGCCAATTTTCATGATTGTTCTGTAGCCCATATAAGCTGTATATACCTCATTAATCAAATTTTAAAAAACCTATAGCCCGTTCTATGGGTAGTCTGACTAAATAGACTGCGTTTTATTCCTATATGTCCTCCCGCACATTTATTGACAAAATTTCTCCGCAAGGATTACTAGTAGCCATCGGTATCGTTTTTGGTGATATTGGCACTTCCCCGCTTTATACTATATCAGCTGTCGTACGCGGCAAGTCGTTAACTGAAACATTGGTACTGGGAACCCTGTCCTGTATTATCTGGACACTGACGCTACAGACGACAATCAAATACGTCATTATTACCCTACGGGCGGATAACAACGGCGAAGGCGGCATTTTTTCGCTGTACGCGCTGGTACGACGCTTTTCGGGTAAGTGGCTGATGGTACCGGCCATCGTTGGCGGGGCCTTTCTACTGGCCGATGGATTGATCACACCACCCATCTCTGTGTCGTCGGCAATCGAGGGCTTGCTCATTTTCTATCCAACGCTCAACACAGTCCCGATTGTTATCGGCATCCTCATTGCGCTATTTGTTAGTCAGCAATTCGGAACACAGCAGCTCGGTCGTTTGTTTGGACCGGTTATGCTGGTGTGGTTTACCTTTATCGGTGCGATTGGCTTGTATGCGTTACTGAATGAACCATCAGTACTGAAGGCAATCAATCCCCTCTATGGCTTACGCTTCCTACGCGATTATCCGGGCGGATTCTGGCTACTGGGCGGCATTTTCCTGTGTACAACGGGTGCAGAAGCGCTGTATTCCGATATGGGTCACTGCGGGCGCGGCAACATTCGGGTGAGCTGGGTGTACGTCAAATTAACGCTGCTCCTCTCCTACGCCGGTCAGACAGCGTATCTAATGCAGCATCTGGGGCAACAGATCGACGATACCGGTGCGTTTTACAGCACGGTTCCAGAGTCGCTGAAAGTATTCAGTATTATTATAGCGACAATGGCTACGATTATTGCGTCGCAGGCGCTTATCAGTGGGGCCTTCACACTCGTTGGCGAAGCCATGCGCCTGAATTTCTGGCCACGGCAACGCGTAGCCTACCCATCCGACGAACGGGGACAGTTGTACGTTCCATTCGTGAACTGGGGCCTGATGGCTGGCTGCATCCTGATCGTTCTACATTTCCGGGAATCGAAAAACATGGAAGCCGCCTTCGGACTAGCCGTCACGCTTACCATGTTGATGTCTACCCTGTTGATTAGTGCTTACCTGCGCGTCAAACGAATCAATACCATACTGATCGTACTAATCACCGGTCTATTTCTCACCGTCGAGATTACCTTTTTGATCGCCAACCTGGTCAAGTTTGAAGAAGGTGGCTGGATTTCGGTTACCTTGGGGCTACTACTGATGACTATGATGGTGTTCTGGTATCAAGGCGAAGCACTGACTAGTAGCCTGATCCGTTATGACACCTTGCCGGGTAATTTACCCGCCTTGAAAGAACTAAGTAACGATCTCAACATCCCCAAATACGCGACGCATTTGGTTTACATGACCTCAGCAGACACTTACGATAAAATCGAAAACGAAACGTTGTTTTCGATCTTGAACCGGGCACCTAAGCGCGCCGATATCTACTGGTTTATTCACGTTTGTGTGGAAGATACCCCGTACGATATGCGCTATAAGGTCGATACACTGGCGTCAGAGGATGTCTATTTTGTCACTTTTTACTTGGGTTTCCGTGTTGAGCCGCGCCTTAATCTGCTTTTCCGCCAGGTTGTACAGGATATGGTAGCCGACAAAGAAGTGACAATCGATGTAAAATATCGATCGCTGAACCTGCACCGGATTGGTGGCGATTTTCGTTTTGTGCTGTTCCGCAAGTTTTTGTCGTACGACAACGAACTCACGTTCAGGCAACAACTGGTCATGACCGGCTACCTGCTGATAAAGCGCATTTCCTTGTCGACCAAAGAAGCGTACGGACTGGATACCAGCAATGTCGTTACGGAGGCCGTACCGCTACTTATCCGTTCACCCAAGCGACTATCGATGAGTCGGGTGCCATCAAAACTGAAGCACCCATTCAACCAATCGTAATCAGTTGGCCTGATTCTCAGGCCAACTGATTACTTATTTTAGGCAAACAGACTGGGCCGTTGAAATTCACCCCGCCAATTCATGTCGCGTCGACGCAGCGCCTGTGCGATATGAATTATCTGCTCACCTAGCCGGCCCTGTGTTTCGATCGGCGACTGATCGTACTGATCCTGCCGATTGGGCTCCCAACTGAACAGCTCGGTTTTGTCGTCGTAAATACCAATGGCTTTACGGCTGCCCGAGTTGGCGATGGTCTCAAGTGTGGCCTTGGCCTCATCGAGTGTATGCCGGCCAACGTGGTGATACTGTCCTTTGTACTGATAGATAACTGAGAAGCGATTCATGGTTGTATTGATTATGTTCGTATCGAACCGAACAGGTTTGTCGAATGAATTAAAAACGGCTATTTAACAGGTTTCCGCCGAAGGGGGCATTCGTGTGAGCAGCCCCTTCGAAAATAGCCGGGTTACGCGCGACAAAAACAGTGATGCGCCGTATGGTCAACGTAAAAAATTTATAAAGTGCCCTCTTGGGAGTACTTTCGTTTCTGATGACAAGTGACGTATTCATATCCTGTCTAATTTATTTGTAATCAATGAGTAGACGCAGCTGCTGTCTCCTCTTTTAGACACATAAATAACCAATAGGTTTGCCTGTATAGTTTTGTCGAATTAGAATAATACAAAAATCGCCTTTTATTTTTCACTGAATAGGCGAATTGTACAACAGATTCTTCATCTATAGCAATAAATGGTATTGTATTATTTTGATAGCCAGCTAATCAAGCTTGTTTGTTTGGCAGACAAAATATAACTATAGGTAGTTATCCATTTTCGTGAACAACAATAGCCGGCACAAAAAAACGGTCTCCTTCGGTTGATTTCCCGAGAAGACCGTATAAACTTTACGCTAAGTGTATGTTTAGTCGTTAAGCAGTTGGGTTCTACCTTTTTCCCAGTTTTGGAAAACCTGCTGATAAGCCCGGCTACGGGTTGGATCGGGCTGGATCGTGTCACCAAACGAAATGCGATCAGCAGCTTCGTCTAACGATTTCACGAGTCCCAGCGCTTTACAGATCAGCAAAATCCCCCCCATCGATCCACTTTCGTTGCTGGCATTCAGCCGTACCGGAATACCCGCCATGTCGGCCAGCATCTGCACCCACAGCCGCGACTGGGCAAAACCTCCATTCGCGTGAATCACCCGCGACGGCCCGATCTGCCGGGTCAGCAGCTGATTGATACTAAGCAGATTGAATAAAACACCTTCCAGCGCAGCCCGAATAAAGTGGGCCTGCGTGTGTTGGAAATCAATATTGAGGTAAGCGCCACGGGCAGCTGCATTCCATAGCGGGGCACGTTCGCCCTGTAGATAGGGCAGAAACAGCAAGCCATCGGCACCGGGCGCTATTGTTCCGGCTTCATCAAGGACCGTCTGCGTTTCTTTCTGTACCAATTGCTCGACCCACTCCAGCACGTTACCGCCGTTGTTGGTCGGGCCACCAACTACGTAATGGTCCTTGTCGAGCCAATAGCAGAATAAGCGGCCATGGGGGTCACGAAGCGGTTGCCTGACGGTTTGCCGAATAGCCCCGCTGGTACCAATTGTCAGGGTTGTTACGCCCGGCTTGATGCCGCCTGCGCCCAGGTTAGCCAGACAGCCATCCGATGCACCAATAACCAGTGTCACGTTTGCCGAAAAGCCGAGCTTCGCCGTATCGTCATTGACCAGTAAAGGCCGTTGTTGTGTCGTCGGAACAAAGGCTGATAGCTGATCGGGGCGAACACCGGCAAACGAAATAGATTGCTGACACCATTGCTGTTTGGCGGGGTCGAAGAGACCAGTAGCCGTAGCCATCGAAAAATCAATTTCGAACGCTCCGGTCAGTCGATGCCACAAGTATTCCTTGATAGACCCAAACCGCGCAGCCCGGTGCAACAGTCGTGGATCATGCTGCTGCATCCAGGCCAGCTTACAAAGCGGGATCATTGGATGAATGGGCGTACCGGTTTGCTGGTAGATTGCGTCGCCCAGTGCTTTCTGGCTTGTACGCAATACATTCGCCTGCGCTTCGGCCCGGTTGTCAGACCAGAGAATGGCATGGCTCATCGGTTTCCCCACATTGTCCATTGCCAGCAGACTATGCATTGCCGTGCTAAACGCTACGTGTGAAGCCGTGTGACCCGCTTTTGCCAGTTGCCGGTTGACATCGGCCATCACGGTCACCAGCGCATTCCAGATAGCGGTTACGTCCTGTTCAGCCTGACCCGGTTCGGGATTTATCGTGTCAACACTGGCTGAAGCATGGGCCAGAATGGTATTCAGGTCGGATGGCAACAGCGCAAGTGCCTTAACGTTGGTTGTCCCTACGTCGACCCCAACAAAACAATTCATAGTAGGTGGGTTTATCCAGTAGGTAAAACAACTCATTTCCGGGCGTTCTGGCTTACAGCGTTTATAAAAAATCCACGACCCGGTTATCTTTGTCCATGCGACTTCTTTGGCTGGCAGCCCTTCTTCTAACGATACCGCTTCTTTGTTTTACCTGCCAATCGTCCTCAACCCGCGACGCGGATGGTACCTCCGCCCCACCGCAGCCGACAGCATTAACCGGACGGCAACTGGCACAAACCTACTGCGCTAGCTGTCATACCTTGCCCGACCCAGCCTTGCTTGACAAGAAAACGTGGCGGATGGGTGTATTACCGCAAATGGCTCTTCGTATGGGGCAGTCGATGCAACAGATGCAGGCCCTGGGACAGTTCAGCGACCAGGCCGAACTAACACGTCTTATCGAAGCCAACATCTTCCCGGAGCGGCCAACACTAGCCCCCGCCGACTGGCAGAAAATCGTAGACTATTATACAACACACGCCCCAGACAGTCTGCCGACTCAGCCAGCCCATAAACCTTTGCGTACTAATCTGTCACTGTTCCGGCCTGAACCGTCGCCCCAGTCAGTTGATGCGCAGGTTACGCTGTTGCGCTACGATTCATCTGTTAATCGTATTTGGGCAGGTACGCAGCAAGGTCAGTTAGTGGCACTTGATCAGACGCTCAAACGCGTAGACTCCATGCAGTTAAGCAGTCCGCCGGTCGATCTGCATCGGTCGAAGAATGGAACACTCAACGTCTTACAGGTTGGCGTGTTGAATCCAAACGATCGATTGGCAGGCAGTTGGGGACCGATTGATATGCCCGGAAAAGCGGTGTCGCCACAAATTCAGCAACTCAACCGGCCCGTACAGGTAACAACGGCCGATCTGAACCGCGACGGTCGGGACGATCAGGTTATTGCCCAGTTCGGTCACTACCTGGGTAAACTAAGCTGGTTTGAGCAGACAGCAAGTGGCTATCGGGAACATGAGCTCGATCCGGTACCGGGTGCGCGTCAGACCATCGTTCGTGACCTGAACGCGGACGGCTGGCCCGATATTCTGGCGCTATTGACGCAGGGCGACGAGCAGATTGCAGCCTACTACAATCAGCACGACGGCACATTTCGTAAGACAATACTACTGCGCTTTCCGCCAGTGTATGGCTCCAGCTTCATCGAGCTGGCCGATATCGATCAGGATGGTGCGCCTGATCTGATCTACACCAACGGCGACAATGCTGATTACTCAATAATTGCCAAGCCGTACCACGGCATTCGCATTTTTCGCAACGACGGCCGATTTCGTTTTAGGCAGTACTGGTTTTATCCGCTCTACGGAGCCACGCAGACGCTGGTGCGAGACTTCGACAACGATGGTGATCTGGATATGGCAACCATCGCTCAGTTTCCCGATTACGACCGGCAACCCAATGCCAGTTTCGCTTATTTTGAAAACAAAGGTAACTGGCAGTTCTTACCACAAACATTCACGAACAATAGCCGAGGGCGTTGGCTGACACTGGAGTCCGGCGACGTCGATCATGACGGCGACCTAGACCTATTATTAGGTGCATTCTTCCGTCCTACTCATCACCGCCACGTCAACCTAATGAATCAATGGCGACAACCCGGCGCGGGTGTTTTATTGTTGCGAAACAGGTTGCATTGATGCGTACCCAGACCTGGAGGTCTGGGCTACGCGACAGCGACTAAAGTGAGCCTGACGGCTACCAGGCCTGGTGGGCTGGGCTACGCATCTACGGCACGTACGTTTCGAGTACGGTCATGTCGCCGTCGGGAACGAGGGTCACTTGCTGCACGGAAGCGGGAATCAGCGCACACTGCCCCATTTTCAGCGATACGTGGTAACCACCTTCGGCTTCGATAGTCAGGCCGCCACCAACGCAAATCAGGATGACGAATGAATCGATCTGGGTGTAATCGTGCGCTACCTCCTGATTAAAGTTCAGCACATTGGTTACGAAATAATCACTCTTAACGGCGTTGACACTGGCGTTCTCTTCCGATACGTACTGCGTTTTGTACTGATTGTAGTGGTGATAGTCGATCGCGTCGACAGCCAGTTCGGTATGCAGTTCACGCTTTTCGCCGGTCGTCTGATCGACACGGTCGAAGTCGTAGATGCGGTACGTCGTATCGGAGGTTTGCTGAATCTCAGCCAGTAGTAGTCCTTTTCCGATATAATGCACGCGACCGGCAGGCAGGAAAAAGACATCTCCGGGCTTAGCCGGTTCAATATTCAGTATGTCCTGAATGGTATTATCGGCGACGGCCTGTACGTACTCTTCTTTCGACACTTCCCGGTTGAAACCCGAGTTAAGCTTAGCGCCTTCGTCGGCCTGCATGATATACCACATCTCGGTTTTGCCGTAGCCGCTGCCACGCTGCTTGGCCAGTTCGTCATTGGGATGCACCTGAATCGACAAGTCGTCGTTGGCGTCGATAAACTTGATGAGCAGCGGGAACCGATCGCCGTATTGTTGGTAGACATGCTTTCCAACCAGCTCCTCTTTGTATTGAGCCACCAGATCACGAAGCGACTCACCTTTCAGATTACCTTCTTTCACCACCGACACATTGCCTTCGACATCGGACACCTCCCAGGTTTCACCGCAGTTTGGCAGTGGAGCGAAGTCCTTGCCAAGCACGGTTTTTATCTTCTGGCCACCCCAGATTTTGTCTTTGAAAATAGTATCAAACGTCAGCGGATACAGCATCGATTGAATTGATTGTGGCTTTGCAAGCCGTTGCTTCAGGTTATTTTCTCGCTAATTAACCGCAAACCTATCAAACTGTCTACAGTATTTTACGGACAGGGCTATGGGTTCTGAACACACAGGTACCTGACGAACCGTACCCGAAGGGACTATCGCTCGTTGATGCGCTCGTCTCACTAAACTACGGACTTGCACTGGTCAGCGTTGAACCCGGCTAATGCTGCCTGTACAGAAACGTTGCTTAACCGAGTGTCTCCCTACGGATAATTTCCGCCTGTATACCCTTCAGGTTTTTTGAATGATGAGAACCAACCAATAAGGCAACACCCATCAGAGCGACGGGCAACAAAAATCCTTTATGAGCAGCTGACCATACAGCGATACCAACCATAAGCCCAATAAGAAAAGCAAACGGAATTCGTTGGTCTTTAACTTTTTTTTCTTCCGACGCTAACTCGTTTAGCGTCATGCTGGTGTAATCTTTGGTTGAAAACATAGTGTCAATCAGCGTATAAAAAGTGAGCTATATTTATTGTACCCGACCTACGCTTGGCATTGCGATTCCAGGATATTCTAATGGGAAGCCCACTGCTGGCCGACGAAGGTGGTTAATCCGGTAGTCAAATGCTACAACTATGTATCTACTACCTACCGTTACGCTTGTCAGATGCGCAGTTCATCAAACTGAACAAGCTGAATGCATTACTCGCTCGGTTGCTACTGTCTTCTGCCAATAAGCCACCCCACGCAAAGCAAAAAATCAACTAGACTTCTTTTTCGAAAAACAGGTAGATGTAAATGGCAAACCCGAAATTAGTAGACGTGGTGTTAGTTAACCTGTATCCTCGAGCCATGTAGTCGTCGAGCTTTGCCTGAATTTCCTCTTTAGATGCTTTCAGAATGTGTTCTGAATCGAGCGTCACTTTCGAGTAGTAAATCAGGGCTTCAACCTTAGTCTCTCTCATTTCTTCAGGCATTTATTGGTATGAATCTAGTGGACTAAAGTACAATTTTCGTGCGAATCGCTGAAGGAGCCTGACGTGGCATGCAGGACGCCCATTATCATCCTACAAGCTCAACACTGCTTTCAGTTAGCTTACCTGGCCTGTTTTAGCAACCAGGTAGCCAGATCTTTTCCGGCCTGGAAGTTCTGGTATTCGATTGGAATCCGTCGACCGTCGGTGTATTCGTTATAAAGCCACGGATCGCCGATGGCAAATACGGTGCCCTTACCTACCCTGGCCGTCGCCATGATTACGGTGTTGCCTTTTAGTAGAGCGGGTTTGGCAGGAGCGGTTAGTGTCAGGGGCGATAGCTCTTTAACGTAGATTGTCGAGACGTGTGGGAAAATCGGGTCGTTGGCGGGGATTGTCAACTTCCCATCCGACCAGCGCGTGCCCTGCACGGGGTTGACCTGCTCATAACCAAACTGCATACCGAACCGCTTCGCCAGTTGATTGAAGCGGGGCAACTCGGCATTGGCGGAGTCATTGGCCATCAGTACCAGCACGCCACCCGCCCGCACCCAGGCATCCAGCGCATCGACGTCAGCGGGTTGTACGTAGTTCGGTTTGGGGGTTTCCTTCGGGGTGTCGGGGTCAACAATAATGTATACGTTCTTGCCCTTTAGCGTCTGCGCCGTCGGTGCGTAGGGCTGCGTCACGGTGGTAGCGCCCAGTTCCCGGAATGTCTTGCCCCACAGCCAGAAGCCCGAGTGCATTCGGTCGTTCCATAGATAATGGAATGGCTCCGGACCGTTATCTCCCTTACGGGTTTCGTTGTTGAAGTACGTATCCACAGCAACAGTTTCTCCCCGGCCCAGCGGATATTCATCGACCATCTCCATCTCGACGCTCGCCATAATAAACGGCCCCACTCCTTTCAGATCGTTCTGGCGGATTGGCTCGCTCAGGTAATAGGCATAGCTACCATCTCTATAGGAACGGTCCGGCGTTCCCGTACCACCCAACCCACCGACGCTGACGGTGCCGTTGAGCACAGGCTGCTGACTCGCCGGATTGGTTGTAACAAACGTTTTCAGTATGCCCTGATAGCCTTTACTGGCTGCTGACAGCATGGACGCAGGCAGGTAGCCCAGCCGGACGCCTTTTGCCAATGCATAGACAAACATACCCGAAGCCGACGCTTCTACGTAGTTTCCTTTACGCCCGCCCTGATCGGCAACCTGATACCAGGCACCCGTTTTTGGGTCCTGATAGCGCACCAGCACAGACATAAGCCGCTGAAAATAACGTAGCAAGTCAGCCCGACGGGGATGGTCTTCGGGGAAGTAATCGAGTACGTCGACCAGCGCCATGGCGTACCAGCCCATCGAACGGCTCCAGAAGCTAGGCGATGTACCCGTTTTCGGATTCGCCCATTTCTGCTGGCGGCTCTCGTCGTAGCCGTGGTATAGCAAGCCGGTTTTCGGATCGATCAGGTGCTTCTCAATTAGGGCGAACTGATGCGCAATGTCGTTGAAATGACGGTTGGCCGAATCAGTCGAGCGGTCATATAGTTTCGTGTATTCAGCATAGAATGGTTCAGCCATAAACAGGCCGTCGAGCCACATCTGGTTTGGGTAGCGTTGCTTGTGCCAGAACCCGCCTTCCTTCGTTCGGGGTTGCCGCGTCAGTTGAGCACGGAGCGTGTCGGCAGCTCGTTTGTAGTTCTCACGTCCCGGCTGCGTCTGTTGGGCCAGCATTAGCAATACCCGCCCCGTCGTGATGTTGTCCAGGTTGAACTCATTCATCCGGTACGTGCGAATCGGTCCGTCTTTACCAACGTAGCGGTCGATATCGTGCAGAATGTAATCGTAGTAACGACCATCGCCAGTGCGTTCCCAGACCCGCTCAATCGCATTCAGCACCAACCCCTGTTCGTAGTCCCAACCGGCGGGTTTGTTGTCTTTCACCGCAATCGAATCCGGATATTTTTTAATGACGGCGTCAGCCATCCGCACCGACCAAGGCTTTGTCACAGGCGACTGCGCCCGAACGGGCAAGGCCTTACTAGCTAGTACTGACAGGGTTACGGATGTAATCAGAAACGAACGGGTCAATCGGAAGGGCATAGGTATGTGGCTTTTGATAGAAAGCGGAAACGTCACCATTTCTCACAAGGTGATATAAACAGGATTACAGGATTTTATGGTACACGGATGACACGGACGGAGCGGATGGTCGCTGACTTGTCATTTTATAGACAAAACTAATCGGCGCTTTTCTGCTAAAATCTGCCTCATCCGCGTGCCCTCCAATCCTGTTTATATAATCTGTTTCAGCATCTGAATATAGCCCCGGACTCCATCGCCCAGTTCATGGAGGTACAGAAACTCGTTTGCTGAGTGCGACCGACCGGAATGACCGGGACCACACTTGAGCGAGGGGCAACTGAGCACCGCCTGATCGGACGTGGTGGGCGAACCGTACGTGTGCCGACCGAGGGCCAGCCCGGCTTGTACGATAGGGTGTTCGACGGGAATGCTCGACGGCGTCAGCCGGACCGACCGGGGATGTACGTCGGAACGAAGGTTGGCCCGGATAATGGTAATGACGTCTTCGAGCGTATACTGTTCCGTAACACGCACATCGATAGTGAAGGTACAGACATCCGGAACGACATTATGCTGCGTACCCGCCTGCATGATCGTCACCGACATTTTAATGGGCCCCAGCGTTGGCGATAGCTTGGGAAACTGATAGGTACGTAGCCAGTTAATATCCTCCAGAGCATGATAGATAGCATTATCTCCTTCGTCGCGGGCGGCATGACCGCTAACGCCATGGGCGGTGCAGTCGAGCACCAGCAAGCCTTTCTCAGCGATGGCCAACTGCATCTCCGTTGGTTCACCCACGATAGCGAAGTCGATGGCTGGTACGTGCGGCAGTACCAGTTCCAGCCCGTCACGCCCCGATATTTCTTCTTCAGCGCTAGCGATCAGCAGGATGTTGTACGCCAGATCCATACGGTCGTAGAAATGGAGAAAGGCTGCGATAAGCGACACCAGGCAACCGCCCGCATCGTTGCTGCCCAACCCAAAAAGCTTGCCGTCCTGCTCCAGCGGAGAAAAAGGCTCCAGCGTCCAGGACGTGTTGGGCTTTACCGTATCGTGGTGGGAATTGAGCAGCAGCGTTGGTTTAGCCGGATCGAACTGGCGATTGACGGCCCAGACGTTATTCTTCAGCCGTTGCGTCGGCACGTCACGCTCTCGAAGAAACGTTTCGAGTAGATCAGCGGTGTGGTTTTCGTCACGGCTAAACGAAGGCGTAGCAATGAGCTGTTTGAGCAGCGTTAGCGCATCGGCCGCAAGCGTATCGACGTCGGTGGTGAATAGACTAGTCATGCGAGTCAGCTAGTAAATGCAGAGCAAAGATACACGTGGGTTATGGGTCAGGCTTGATAGAATTTCACGTCGTTGGTCCGTAGAAATTCCTTGATCCGGTCGACATGCACGCAGATGCCTACTTGCAGGAACGGATAATTCGACACCCGACTCCGGCGATTTTTTACGAGTACTTCCTTATCTTCAATATCCAGACCCAGGTGCAACTGATCGGTCGCCGACTGCAAGCCATAAATCAGGCCATTGGTATCGAACAGCGGACCGCCACTCTGCCCCACCAGACCAGGCGTACTCATCTCGATTTCGGTGATACCGACCTTGTTTTGCAACAGCCGCGTAATCATGCCATCGCTTGGAAACGACATGTACCGGGGTGGTTCATCGGTCCAGACAGCATCGTCGGTATAGCCGTCGTACTTGAAGTTAGAGAATTCCGGAAAGGGAAACCCCAGCCGGCACAGCGTGCGACCGGGACGGACGCGGCTGCTATCCTTCAGAAACGTAGCATATGAGGTGTACAGCGGCCGGGCATAGTTTCGGAAGCGGACGATGGCCAGGTCAACATGTTCACTGGGATGCAGGATAATCGTAGGCTCATCGCCCCCCTCTACGCAGTTGATGTACGCGTGGTGCAACTGCTTGATCGTATCGTCTTTGATACCGTACTGATTCTGCAAGTCGCGCTGAAGCCGTGCCTTGTCGGGGTGATTTCTGAACTCCGCTTCTTTGCCTTTGTACAGCTTGTAATTCCGGTTAATCTTAGTCGATCGCTCGATATTGACCGCCACATGTCGGCAGGTCAGCGCATCGCCCAGCTCGTTGACAAAAAACAGGGTAGCACTGCCTGGCACAACTGGGCTGTACCCATGCAACCGGGCAATGGAATGGATAGGGCGGGTAAACGGTTTAATGCGCTCGATGGCATCAACAAACATAGAGGAACGCGTGTAAGTATCGGTGAGTATAATGGGCCTGCAATATACACACGGCTTTTCGTTGAACCGGTTCAAATGCGGGGCTGGTCCTATACTTAATCGAAGCGTTGGTACGCTTATCTGTAGACCTGACAGGTTTCGAAAACCTGTCAGGTCTGACTGTCCCCTGAACTGGCATGAAAAAGCCGCTGTCGACAGCGGCTTTTCGTATCTGTAAGTAGAACGAATGGCGACTTAGATCTTCGTCACGGCAACGTCGATCCGGCGATTGCGCTGACGCCCTTCGGCATTGTCGTTGGTAGCCAGCGGCTGAGAAGAACCATACCCCTGCGTCGTGATCCGATCGCCCGCAATGCCAGCCGTTACCAGTGCCGTGCGTACCGAAGCCGCCCGATCGCGCGAGAGCTGGAGGTTGGTGTCGGCATTGCCCGTGTTGTCGGTATGACCTTCAACTTTAATGGTCATATTCGGATAGGCCTTCATGATATCGACCAGGTCGTTGACGTTTTGCTGTGACTCTGCCGTAATCTTCGCCGACCCGATATCGAAGGTCAGGTTTTCAAATGTAAACGTACGGTCCAGACGCTGGGGCTTGCTAGCCAGGAAGCGGGCCAGTCGACCGTTGAACGACCGTTCAGCCAGTTTCAGCTTACGGCCACCCGGCAATTCAACCTGCGCAATCACATCAGCGACGTTGGCGGGTTTGTCGTCGCGTATGCCGAGCGCACCGGGCGCTGTCGAATCAGCCACTTGTCCGTGCGATTCCAGCACGCTGTTTTTCGTAGCTGCCGACGTGTCTTCAACCGCGTTCGGCTCAGCACGCGCCGTACTGTCGGTGCTGACGCCGTCAACGCTGTTCTGATTTTCGCTGCATTTCTGTACGATCAGAGCCGCCACCAGGATGGCCATCAGCACCATTGCCCAACGTAGCCAGCGAACGTTTTCGCGCTGCCGATCACCATCGGAACTCTTGGGTATGTTCGGATTAACGACGGTACCACTGAAATTGTCAGCTCCCTGTACAGCCGTCGGCGGGCCGGCTGGTGTCTCGAGTTCGTCGAAGTCCAGCAGACTGCCGACACTAGCGAGCCCGGCAGGCAGGGCTGTGCGAAACAGCGTAGCCTGTCCTTCCAGCAGCGTTTTCAAACTATGCGAGGTCAGTCCCTTTTCCTGCTCCTGCCGACCCAGTACACCCATGAGCACCGATCCGACCAGGCTCATCACTACCCGCACCGACTCCGCGCGGGCCCCGCTAAACGTACCGATCAGTTCCGTGGTCTGATTTAGCTTGTCGCCGAACACAGTCTCCAGAAAATCGCGGCCGGCCGATGCCGTTTCGATGGTTTCCTGGTGCGTATCGGTGACCTGCCCTACGTCGAAGGGCGTTTTACCGTAGTCGCCTTTTGCCAGGAATGAATAAACGGTACTGGCACCGCCTGATGCTTGTACGCGACGGGTCAACCCACCCAGCAAAGCCGGGACAACACCCTGTACAATTTTGGCAACACGTTCAGGAGTTTCGTTCAACTCAGTACTAAGCTGATCGATAACACCCGGCGTAAACTGATCTTTCAGGTAGGAAACGAGGTGAACGGCCATGATAACGTCGAAGTAGTATACGAATCGTTTATAAAGAAAAGGGAGTGAACGAGAGATGGCCAATAAGGCAATCGTCTCGTTCACTCCCTACTTACTCAATTTAGGGCCGTTTTGTTATAACTGCGGAATACGCAGTACCTGATCGGGATAAATCTTATCGGGATCAGACAACATTGGCTTGTTAGCTTCGAAGATCACGCCGTACTTCATTGGATCACCATATACTTCTTTGGCAATTTTCGACAGCGAATCACCCGATTTAACGGTGTAGAACTTACCTTCTGGCGCGGGCTCATCAACCGCCAGTTGGTTATCGACCGAAGTTACACCTTCAACGTTGCCGACAGCCAGCGCAATTTTTTCCGCATCTTCCTGCGATTTCACCGACCCGGTCAGGGTTACAACATCACCTTTGGTCTTCACCGTCAGGGTTTTGTAAGCCAGGCCTAATTTCTTGACGTGATCAAGCAACGCCTGCGCTTTCACAGGTTCAACTTTTTCGGCCTGTACGGGGTCGGCAGGGGCATCCTTGTGGTCAAATATTTTTTCGCCTACGCCTTTAAAGAATGACAGTAATCCCATTGTATTAGGTGGTTTAATGAAACAGATAAAACTGGCCGGTAAGTACGAAAACTACCGCCGGATAAACAACCGACCGATTTCTTGAATGTTCAACTTTTGAGTCATCGGTAAGCTGCCTTCTGACGAAAAACTTCGTTCGTTCAACACAAATGCCTCCTTTCTGACGTTTGACAGCTAACCAAGTCATGTCCTATAACTCATTTCCGTGCACTACTTATGAAACACGTAACACTCGCTGTGCTGGCCTCGCTGATCGGCTCGGCAGCCATGGCACAATCCACGTTTGAAGGAGGCATCAAGGGAGCCGGCACGTTTACCAACGGTCACACAACCATCCCACCCGTCACGATCTCGGCTATAGCCACTGTACCGCAAATTGAAAATAAAGGAAACGGCACGGGCACGGGCTACTCGTTCGGTTTATGGGGACGTAAAAACTTCAACTCGTTCTACGTGCAGGTTGAGGCTACCTATAACAATTACAAGCTGTATCAAAAAGCAAACCTGACAGTTCCGGCCGGACTCGCGTTTGCGCTTGCTGGTACATCACAACCATCAGGCATACCGGCTAATACCTCAACAGGCATTGCCATCACCTCGGAGTCGATACTGGAATCGGTCAACGTACCGATCCTGTTTGGTAAAAAGTTTGTCAATGACCGGGTTCGGGTTTTCATTGGACCAAACCTGCTATTCACGACCAAAGCGCAAGCGACCCGCAACACTACAGCAACTATCGGCAACACCAGCGTGGGTTTTCCGCAAACGACATCGGATCTAAAAAACCCGAACCGGCAGGACCCCACGCAGGTAGCGCTGGAAGTAAAACCGTTCACGTACGCGGCTGAAATCGGCGTTGGCTATACGCTGGCCCGCATCCTCGACATCGACGCCCGGTACGCACTTCCTGTCGGTGGTATCTACAAAAATAAGGATATCAAAGGCTATCTTGGCATCGCTTCGCTCTCGCTGGGTCTGAAGCTCTTCTAACTGATTGTTCGTTTACTGTACCGGGCCGGTTGTCGGTAGCCTATCAGGGCTGTGGGCAACTGGCCCGGTCATTATTCGGGTAGCAGCTGGTAATTCAGCCCCAACGGACGGAGCCGGTAACAAATGCGCCGATTTGTACCGGTGGGCCGGGCGTCGCTGTTGTTGATTGCATATACGGGAAATTGGCGGCAGAGCGACTGTCTGGTTGTCCAGAGCGTGTCGAGCCCCATATAGCCTGCGTCTGATGTGGTCCATTGTACCGGCGTAATCGTAGCCAGTCGTTCGGGCAGAAACTGCCAGCCACGCACCCGCCCGGCCAAACCGGCGTTTGTGTCGGTACTGTACAGATACAGTTCGGGCAGTCGGTTGCCGTCCAGGTCCCCTACTTCAGCCCCGGTCAGTCTGCCGCTTATGGGTTGCGAGAAGCGGGTCAGCAACAGACTACCCCGGTAAGCAGCTACCGTTGCGGTTTGGGCTGATTCGGTATCAGCTGCTTTCACGATAAAGGTGTAGACATTGAACCGTACCGTTTTCTGGAAAGGAGGCAGCTCCTGGTGCGTTAGCCGGCCGGGAGCTGCGTTTGTTCCGCTTATATGCAACAGCAGATACAGTAGCCAAACGTTCATGTAGTATATATATGGGTCAAATAGGCAATTCCCTGATTAACAAGCGCGACGGGTCGCAGGTTTTGAGCGGACCTAATCAAGTCGATCATATGCCGACGGCCTTACCCGTAAAGCCCTATTTTTGCGCAGGGCTCACTCAGGCCCTGATTGCGTTATGCCCGTTACAAATGCCAACACACTACTCGTAGTAGCCGGTCCGACTGCCGTCGGCAAAACCGCCCTCTGCGTCCGACTAGCCAAACAACTCGGTACAGAAGTGGTCTCCGCCGACTCCCGTCAGTTGTATCAGGAATTAGCCATCGGCACGGCTAAACCAACGCTTGCCGAGATGGATGGTGTACCGCACCATTTTATTGGCTCGCACCGCATTACAGACCCGGTCACGGCGGGGCGTTACGAGCGGGAATGCCTGGCGTTACTGGATAAGCTATTTACCCGGCATCGGGTTGTGATTTTATCAGGCGGAACGGGTCTGTATATTAACGCCATTTGTTTCGGGCTTGATGATATGCCGCCGGTCGATGCTACGTTGCGCGAAACGCTCCGGCTTCGGTGGCAGCAGGAAGGATTGGCTCCTTTACAGGAACAGTTACAGCAACTTGATCCGGTCTACGCACAAACGGCCGATTTGCAAAATCCGGTTCGCGTAACGCGGGCGCTGGAAGTGTGCCTGAGTACAGGTCTACCCTACTCATCCTTCCGACAGGACAAGCCGGCTGAACGGCCGTTCAAATCGATACTTGTAGCCCTCGACCGCCCCCGCCCGGAACTGTACGCCCGCATCGACACCCGCATGGATCAGATGCTGACCGATGGTTTACTTAATGAAGTGCGTAGCCTGTACGACTACCGACAGTTACCCGCCCTGCAAACGGTAGGCTATCAGGAGGTTTTTCCGTACCTCGATGGCGCGTATGATTACGACGAAATGGTTCGACTATTAAAGCGCAACTCCCGGCGTTACGCAAAACGACAGCTCACCTGGTTTCACAATCAGGCCAATTATCAGTGGTTCGCCCCCGACGATGAAACCGGGATTCGGGTTTTGTTGGAAGAGAGACGATAGACGAAAAATGCTGATGCAAACCATTCTCTCGTCTATCGTCTCTCTTCTTTTATCATTCGTCTACACTCAGGCAAACTTACTGCGCCCGATAGGCCAGCATACCGCCCGTTACGTTACGGACGTTGGTAAAGCCGTTTTCTTCCAGCAATTGCTGCGCCCGGGCACTTCGGGCACCCGACCGGCAATGAACGATTACTTCTTCGTCCTGCAAACCGTCGAGCTGATCGAGTTCGTAGGGTAGGTCGCCCAGCGGAATCAGTTTGGCACCGATGTTATCGGCTTCGTATTCGTTCGGCTCGCGCACGTCAATCAGGTTCAGTTGCTCGCCTTTGTCGAGCCGTTCTTTCAGTTCCTGTACGGTAATGTCCATTGTTTTTTCGATTAGATGCGATTGGGGAGTAACACGGTACTTTCTGGCAAGGTGCCCACTGCCCCTACTTTTGTAACGACCTTAAAGGGGGTATGTTCTGCGCTGGCAACGCCGTCGGTCAGGCCGGCAAATATACACTGAACGTTGTACCCTGGTCGAGCAGGCTTGCTGCCGTAATGGCCCCACCGTGGTTGGCGACTACCTTTTCACAGATAGCCAACCCAATTCCCGTTCCGCTAAACTCGCTCCGGCTGTGCAACCGCTGGAAGACCTGAAAAATTCGATCCAGGTACTTTTCCTCGAAGCCAATGCCGTTGTCGATTACATCGACCTGATAGTAATCGGCTGCCTGACGCGGTGTTCGAACCGTTTTGGGCATAGCAGCAGCCGCAATAAGCCGACACTGAACATAAATATGCAGCGCCGTATCAGCCCGGCGAAACTTGAGCGCGTTGCCGATCAAATTTTGAAAAAGCTGCCCTAGCTGAATGGCATCGCCCGTAACCGTAGGCAGCGCATCGACCTGTACAGTAGCCTGCGCTTCAGTGATACTCACCTGTAAATCGTCCAGTACGTTGCCGACAACCTGCGCAAGCGATACCGGCTGGTTCTCGTCCTGGCGGGTTGAGATTCGCGCGTAGCTGAGCAGGTCTTTGATTAGCGTCGACATTCGGCCAGCAGCTAACTGCATACGCTCTAAATAACCAACGGCTTCCTCCGATGCGCCGGCGGTCCGTGCTTTCAGGAGGTCGCCAAACTGCTGAATCTTGCGCAGGGGCTCTTGTAAATCGTGGCTGGCCACGTAGGCAAACTGCTGTAGATTTTCGTTCGACCGAAGGAGCTCCTGATTAGCAGTCTGCAATGCCTCCGTTAGCTGCTGCTGAGACAGACTCGCTTTTTTCTGTTCGGTAACGTCGCTGATAATGACCAGAAAGCCATCGTGCAGCTTTTCGCCCAACAGCAGCAGCCACTTATCGATAGAACTGTAGTACCGCTCCCGCTGAAACGATTCACCTCGCTCAACAACGCCTTTGTAGTAGTCGAACAGCAATTTTTCTTCAGCGTCAAACCGGTCCCTGAAGGTTTGTCCATAGATGGCAGACGCCGGAATTTTAAATATACGTTCGTACATCGTGTTGAAAAACACGGTCTTGAAGTCAACGATAGCGCCTGGTGTTCCATCGGTCGTCGGCTGTCGGATGGATTCGTAGGCGATTACCGCATTGGGGGTTGTTTGTAGCAGCTGATTGAAAAACGTCGCCTGCTTACGCTCGCTGATTTGTGTACGTTTTAATACAGATATGTCGATAAAACTGACAACGACAGCGTCCTGATATTTTACGACATTTATATCGAACCAGCCCCGGACACCATCGGCAAAATAAGGTACTTCCAGCAAGCGCGCCGGTTGCCCGCTTTCGAGTACGTTCCGGTAGAAAGCCAGTAATCCACTGCTCTCCGCCTGCGAAAAATACGCCCGGTAACTTACTCCGATCAATTTTTCGGGGTGTTTGCCCAGTATGGCAGCGCCAGCCGGATTTATATACCTGAAATAAAAGTCCAGAAACGTGCCGTCAGCATCGCGTACTGCGTCGAACACACAGACTCCCGTCTGATTACTGTTGATGATATACTCGAAAAGCTGCGCCTGCCCGGCAGAACTTGATGCATCCATAACGAAGCGAATTCCAGTACGCTAACTACATATCGGTGTGGTGCTGCCGACCGGCAATCGTATACAGAATAGCGCGCCGTCGCTCTGCTCTTGTGCGTCTGTACCCGCCTTTAACGCAGTCGGCTTACTACTGAAGAATTAATTTCTGCGTAACTGTCTGCCTGTCCGTAGATAACCTGAGCAGATAGAAGCCACTGGGTAGCTGACTTAAATCGGCGGTCTGCTGTCCCCGACCCGGTTCGATTCGCTGAATGAGCTGCCCGCTGGTGCTGACTACATCGATCTGACGTAGTCGGGGATTGTCCCAGCGAATTTGCCCGGTCGTGGGATTAGGATAAACAGCCAGTACGTCTAGTTGTTCAGGTTCCTCGGCGGTTGGCGTCGTATCGACCTTACCACCCATAACGGGCCGGATCATGAAGGCACCGTTGAGGGCGAGCGACGGCGAATTAGGGTTTAGATTTTGCTCCCAGCTGGCACCGCCATTGTAAAACAGCTGATTACCAAACGGACTATTCTTATCGAAGCCAAGCCGGAAGATGGTCGTATCGACACTGCTGATCTGTTGATAGCCGATGTAAAACGTGTCGCTGACGGCAACGCCTTTGGTAAATGTAAAATCAACGAAACCATTCCGGGTAGTGGGGTATTGGGTTGTGAATGATTGCTGGTAAATCGGATTTCCCGGCCGGCCGTTGGCGTTGCTGTACACGAACATGGAGAACAGTTGCCCGGACTGGTTCGTGCGAAACGGCACGATACAGGCCCGAAACCCAGCCAATACGTCTGGTTTGTTGACCACAAAGCGCACTGCCCAGCGTTCACGCGGCCCCACCTGCACACCGTATTCCCACGTACCGTCGTCGTAGGCGTAATAATCGGCCAGCGTTGTGCGGGCGGACAGCGTATCGTTCTGACGCAGGTTTACCCCCGGTATCGACGGGTTCTGATCGTCGGTCGTAAGGACGTTAACCGTGTAGCGCAGCACAGCCGAGGTCGACGTACCAAAACTGAGTACGGGTAGCGGCTGTGCTGCCTTGCGCTGCGAACTCAGCGACGGAATCAATACGGAGTTATTTTGCGGTGTATCCTGTAACAATCGCCCTGATACCTCATCACGCACGGTGAAGCGAAAGGTGGTGAAGTTGAAGTTATTGAACAGGTTGTTGATATCTGTACGCACGGAGTCGGCCATTTCGGCCGTCGGGTTAACGACGTACTGCGAGAGTGGCATGGCTGTATAGCGCCGTAGTAGTGGCGTCAACGCCTGCCGCACCGCCACGTCGCGCACAAACCGATCGTTGGCGTTACGATTTTTGTTGAGGTAAATGTAATCGATATTCCAGGTGTCGAACGGCCCCGACTCGCGCCCGTATGAGCGGAATCGAAACGCGAATCCGGCATGCAGGTACCCCACATTCCGAATTAGTACGAAAGCCTGGGCGAAGTTGTTGCTGGGGGTACCACCTTCCTGCGTCCAGACCGTTTGCCACGTGCCGCTGCTATTGAGAAATTGCACCGTCAGGGAATCGCCGGGATCGGGCGCTTCACCCAGTCCACGACTTTGCCAGTAAAAACTCAGGTACACAGAGTCCGCTACAGTCAGCCCACTCAGGTTAATTGGCAGTGACGCCAGCGTGTCGGTATAGCCCTGTGCCAGCTGATTATTCTGTACATACGACCTGCCATTGGCGTTCAGTCCATCGAACGAGGCCACCCCCACCGTAGGGTGGTTAATTGCCATTGTATTGTTGATATACACGCCACTACCCGACTGCCAGCGGGTTGTGTTAGGTGTGTCGATACCAGGATAGCCAGCTGCGGTTGAAAAATCCTCGAAAAACGGAAGCTGAAGTGGCGTCTGCGCCCGGCTGGTTGTCGGGCTTAGCCCGATCAGCAGGAGCAGCAGCCCGGCACGAATCCAGTTCGGTATGGATACAGGTAGCAGACACTTCATGGAACAGGTGTGACCGGGTGGGGTCGGAAACAGGTGCTATTGATTTGGTTCGATGGGGCCCACCACCCACAGGTCCATCGTCTCGCCGACGCGGATGCGCTCACCGGGCCGGGCTTCGGGCCGCTGGCGAACCACCGTTCCGACTTCCTTCTCGGGATCGTCAACAGAAATTTTCGTGCCGATTTTCAGGTTGGACCCCCGAATTGCCGCTTCGGCCTCATCGAGTTGCAGCCCTACAACGTTTGGAATGTCGAACATCGTATTTCCCAGTCCGTCACCAATCTCCAGATCGATCTTCGAACCTTTGGGTATGGGTGTGCCCGCTGCGATTTCTTTTCCGTTGTAAAGCTGACGCAACACCGAATTCTTAGCTACGTCGGGAACATAGGTCCGGTCGCCCTCCTGCAATCCCATCGATTCCAGCATTCGAACGGCGCTCCGGTCGATCATATCGACCAGCGACGGCATGGCAACCATCGGGGCGACACGCTTGGTTACTTTCAGGTAGATTTTCCGGTCTTCCTTTACTTTCGCGTTGGCTCGTGGGTACTGCTCGATGATAGTCAGCGGCTGCGCTCCGGCTACAAACGTGCAGTCGGTGACTTCGTAGCGCAGGTTGCGGTCATTCAGAATGTTCCGCATCTCGTCCATGCTCAGTTTCGACACGTCGGGTACGGTAATCGTCTGTCCGTGATTGGTCGTATACGGCAGATAAACAAAGAAAAAGCCCAGAAACAGCACCGCAATAACGGCGACGATGATACCGATCTGAAGCAATAGATCGATGAATGAGCGGGTACTAATTTTAGCCATTCAGGTTGCCAGTGCGTGAATACCGACCGTTGAGCCGGGGTAGTGTGTCTCAAAACTAACGAGAAACTACCGCCCTCAACGATAGCCCACCAGCATTTTTTTGATGTACTTCCCTACGATATCGAATTCGAGGTTCACCGTATCGCCCGCTTTCAGCGTCCGGAAACTGGTATGCTCGTATGTATACGGGATGATCGTTACCCGAAAACCGTCGGGGTGTGCGTTAAAGACCGTCAGGCTGACACCGTTGATACAGATCGAGCCCTTCTCGACGGTTACGTTGTCGGCGACGGCCGGATCGTACTGAAAATCGAACAGCCAGCTACCGTCCATATCCTGCACGTTGGTACAAGTACCCGTCTGATCGACGTGGCCCTGTACGATGTGGCCGTCGAAGCGGCCGTTGGCAGGCATGCACCGTTCCAGATTCACCAGATCGCCGGTTTTCAGCAGCCCCAGATTGGTTTTTTTCAGTGTCTCATCGACCGCCGTAACTGTGTAACTCCCATCGGCGACGCTCGTTACCGTCAGGCAAACGCCGTTATGGCTAACACTCTGATCGATTTTCAACTCGGCGCTGATAGCGGCTTCTATGCGAAACGTCAGGTTGGTTCCTTCCGCTTCAATACCCGACACGACGCCGGTTGTTTCAACTATACCAGTAAACATAAATTTGGTTTTCAGTATCAAGTTTGTAGCCTAGACGCTCAGGCTACCCATCTCACAGGCGTTCTCCTGTCAGGAACAAGGAACTGCCGAAGGGGGTTCGGGGCAGCAGTCGGTTTTCCGTTCGGGCTATCTGATACAGCGTTTCGTTGACCAAGCGATTGGGTAAATACACGTCGGAGCGAGCAACATCAGGTTTACGCCCAAGGGCCAGTTCGAGTCGCTGGAGCAACCGCACCGCCAAAATTGGTAGTGACAGCACCAGACTCCAGTAAGTCGACTGGCGTAACCGGAGACCAGCGGGCGGAAACAACGGTTCCAGATCAGCCCGGACAAATCGACGTTCACTTCCGACGGCCAAGTCGTGCTGCCCCCGAAATGCGTTGAATGCGTTATTGTTCGAGACGAATATGCCACCGGGTCGCAGCCGCCCGATCAGCCGTTGCAACAAGATCGGTAGCTGTTCAGGCGCGATGTAGCAGAACACATCGTTGCAGATTACGGCATCGAACAACTCGGTTTCCGATTGATCGGTCAGATCGTTCAGGTTTAATAGCAACACGTTTAGCCCCCGTTCGTGGCAAAAGGCAACCGCATCAGCCGACCCGTCAACACCGGTCAGGTTTGTGTAGCCCTTGTCGCGGAGATAGTTTAGCAATCCGCCCGTTCCGCAGCCAGCATCGAGCACGCGGATAGCACGTCGATTACCAAAGTGATCGGTCAACGCAGCAGCCACGCGTTCGTGTAACTGCCGGTACCACCACAGTTGCTGCTCGACCTGAAACATTTTCTGGTACTCATCCGTCAGACCGATCATTGCAGGGAAGAAAGTGAAAAGAGGTTAGAAGAAAGAGGAAAGTGACAGATGGAAAGTCATCTGCCGGCTATGGCGACGCTTATTTTTTTTCTCACGTCTTTCTTCTTTCGTCTATAGCCGAGTCCGACCGGACAACGAACGCGGGTAACCCGCTCTGACTCATAAACAGCTTGCCAAGGTACTCTCCCAACACGCCCAGAAACAACAGCTGCAGCCCTAGCCCCAGCATGACCATCCAGCCAACGAGCAGCCAACCCGCTACGCCGACATCACGGCTCAACCCAACAACAAGCAGAACCAGCCCCAGCAAACCAGCCAATAGCGTCAGGCCCAGCCCGAAGCCCGTAAACAGGCGAATGGGCCAGAGCGAATAGCCGATGAACACGTTGAGAAATAGGCTAACCAGCTTGCGAGTCGTGTAGCCCGACTGCCCTTCCGAGCGGGTCATGTGCGGTACGACAACACTCGTTACGTGACGGGTAACCCGGAAAATCAGCCCATCGATATATGGATACGGTCCCTGATACCGCACGATTTCGTCGACAACCTCGCGCCGGATCAGTTTGAAACTGGACAGGTATAAGTCGCGCGGTTTACCCAGTGAAGCCGTCGTCAGCGTATTGACCAGCCAGCTACCCATGTTACGAAACCAATGATGTTGTTTATGCGCATACCGACTGTACACTACGTCATACTGCCCCGCAACGGCAACATCGAGCAACGTCAGAATGGCTTCGGGTGGGTTTTGAAAGTCGTCATCGATGATCGCCGTATACCCCCCCCGTGCGTATATCAGTCCGCACAGCACGGCGTTGAATTCACCGAAGTTCCGGCGCAACGTAATCGCCCGCACGGTCGGATATCGATTGGCAAGTTGATCGCACACCAGATCGGACCGGTCAGCGCTACCGTCATTGACCAGAATGACTTCCAGCAACCGGGTTGACAGGCAATCGTGCAGCCGGTCAACCAGTGGTCCAATCGTCTGTTCACTGTTATAGACGGGAATTACGACTGTCAACTCCATATGTACCCTCAACGGCCACCTTCTTTTTACAAATGGTTAATTGCAAAGGTATCAGCCATGACGCTAAGGGGCGAATGCGGCCCATAAAAAAACGTTTGTGTTTTTTACGAGTTATTATAAGCTCAGGCAGTTACGTTTACTGTTCCGATCTACTACTCTACCGTCTGAACGGGCAACCCAAGCCAGGTTCGTACCTCTTCTCGCCCGATGACCGATTCCAGTGCGTTTGCTACTTCACCCGGCCTGGTTGGCTATGCTACCCAAGGTGAGCGTACTGTCTTCGATTTACTGAATGAGTCCACCGACCTTCTGTTTGTTAACGTTGATTCGTCAACAGCCCGACTTTTGGGCGTCAATCCACGGGTACTTCTCAACAGGCGATACACTGACTTTTTCAACCCAGCAGATTTCAACGATTTACTCCGTCATTGTCTGACAGCTTTCCGGTCGGGTCAATTTCAGCACTTCACGGTTTCCTGCGCCGATTTCGACGGCCTTACGCGAACGTACAGCGTATACGTCGACAGATATGAGCATCAGATTCACCTTCGCTGCGAAGAAACGACCGCCACGATTGTTGGTAGCCAGCTGACGCTCACGGATCTGCTGCATACACTACCCGACGCGCTTTGCCTGCTCGAACCAACGTTTTCTGAATCGACCGGCCAAGGCCAGATCGCCAATTTTACGTTCCTTTTTGCGAACCGGTCGTTTGAAATCATATGGTCCCGAATCGGGAAAACGCTACCGGGCAGTCTGTATTTGTCGTCGCCCATTCACACGGCCCAGCCAGCCCTGTTCACTCACCTGAGCGCGGTAGTCACAACGGGAAATGCGTATGAAGGCGAACTGCTCGTTGGTAACGGGACGCCAACAAACTGGTATGCGACGCAAATTAGCCGAACGCCAGCTGGCAGTGCTGTCATGACACTGCACAACAGTTCGGCGGTTCGCGCCGTTCTGACGCGGGCTGAAACGCAAAACCAATCACTGCAGGAAGCCATTCGAAACCTCGAACGGTCGAATCTCGATCTGGCGCAGTTCGCACAGGTAGCTTCTCACGACTTACAGGAACCACTACGAAAGATACAGGTATTCAGCGATTTACTACAGAATCAATTTGCCGACAGTCTGTCCGAAGGAGAACGAGACCTGAGTAAACGGCTGCAAATATCGGCGCAGCGTATGCAACAGATGATTCGCGATCTGATGAACTATTCCCGGCTTACCAGCGATAAGGCTTCCTTCGGGCCAATCGACCTGAACGCCGTCGTCGCCGACGTACGTACTGACCTGGATATGCTGATTGCCGACCGGCAAGCCGTTATCGACGTGGGCCTCCTGCCAACCGTTACTGGCAACTCATCGCGGCTGCGGCAGTTGTTTCAGAATTTGATTGCCAACGCTCTCAAATTTCAGCCTACTGATCAACAACCGCTCGTTCGGGTTAGCAGTCAGCGCATCGATCGAGACAAGCTGCCGACTACGCTCAAGATTCAGCCCAACCGTGACTATCACCTAATCTCCGTATCGGATAATGGAATTGGTTTCGACGTAGAGAAGTATCGAGCCAAGCTTTTTCGGCTGTTTCAACGCCTGCACGAACGTAAGTTTTACGAAGGAACGGGCATTGGGTTGGCCGTCGCCCAGCGCGTCGCCGAGAGTCACGAGGGGGCTGTCGACGTACGGAGCACCCCCGGTCATGGAAGTACGTTCGACGTTTACCTACCCGCCTGATTCTTGGTAATTACCCCTCAGAAGTTACTTGAGTCTCCGTAAAAAGCTGCTGGTATCGCTGGAAAGCGGCTTCCGCACCCGCTACCACGGCATCGTGCCGCTCAGTGGGCACCTTGCTTAGCAGTTGCCCGAATGCTTTCCATTTGTGACCTGTATCGGCTCCGTAGCCAGCGTAGAAATGCATGTTATCTCCCAAACTAGTCACAGCCGGATTTTTTTTGAGCATCGGTCCTACCTGCGTTACACCCAGCATTGACCCTTCACTGACATAGGCAGCCCCTAACAGTGCATCGACTGACCAGTCGCGCATACCCACTGACTTTGTTTCGGGTACCGCTTCCTGCGTAACCGCCAGATCGGCCAGCAAGGCCGGCGTCTTTCGGCGACTGTCGGGCTGGTAGGTGTCAAAGAAGTCCGGATGCCGGTCGATGGCGGCTTCCAGATCACGGTGAAACAGATAATGAATACGTAACAGGTGGCGGTACTGTTCGGCCGTTAGCTGACCGGCCAGCATGGTTTCGGTATACAGGCGTTGCTCGACGGCATCATGGAGCGCCTTTGTGTGCGACCGAAGTCGGGAAGCCAGTTCGTTCACAGGGTAATTAGTAAGAGCGAATGTTGTCGGCCAGCCAGAACGCAAACGTACGTTCCAGTAATTCGCCGGTCGACTGATACCCGCCGGGTTTGATCAGGTAGGCATTGACTCCCAGCTGATATGCTCTCCGAACATCGTTTGGGCTGTCGGACGTGCTGAATGCGATGATCGGCACCAGCTGGGTCCGGTTGTTATTCCGAAGCTCCCGTATCACATCAAACCCATTCATGCCGTTCATGTTGATATCCATCAGAATCAGCCGGGGCAAACAATCGTTCTGTTCGTCAGCCTCCCGCAGGTACTGCAACATTTCCGTACCGCTGTTTGCAATTTTATACTCGATTGACTGCAGTTTCTTTCGCATCAACCGGGTAAATACGTCCGCTTCGTTGGCGTTGTCTTCTATGTAAAGTACGTCAGTCATTAGGCCACCGCTACAGTATTCGGAAACGAAACCCAGAACGTAGTTTCGACGCCCGGCTTAGAGTTAAACCATATCTTGCCCTCGTGCCGGTCGATAATCCGTTTGACTACGGCAAGCCCGACACCTGTTCCTTCAAACGACCGGGCATTTTCCAATCGCTTGAACAGATCGAACATGCGATCAGCCTGTTTCATATCGAAGCCGATACCATTGTCGCTAACGCGGTATACGACGCTATCGTCTGTTACTTCCCCTTCGATCTGAATCTGCGCGTCATCGGCCGGGCGAGTGTACTTGGCCGCATTGGTCAGCAAGTTCTGGAACACCTGCTGCATCATGGTCGGATCACCCTGAATAGGCGGCATATCGCCGAGATTGATGGTTAGTGTACGACCTCGTTCGTCGAGCAGGACGTCTTCCCGCACCTGTTTCAGCAACCCTTTCATGTCGACTGATTGCCGCTTCAGTTCCAGACGCCCCATCCGGGAATAGTACAGGATGTGCCGGATCAGCGCACGCATCCGGTCCGACGAATCGATGATTTTCTGGAGCAGGCCCCGCGCATCGTCGTCAAACTCCTTGCCATATTCTTCAATCAGAATCTCCGAAGAGCACCGAATGGACGACAGGGGGGTACGCAGGTCGTGAGAAACGGTATAGCTGAACGCGTCGAGTTCGTCATACGCTTCTTTCAGCAGGTTGTTCAGCAGCCGTACTTCATTTGCCTGCTTATTGACGATCTGCATTACATCTTCGCGCAGTTTCAGCGCTGACGTAACATCGGTTTCTGACCATTCGTCCGCCGTTGCCCGAACAATTTCTACCCAGGCAGCAAAGCTTTCGCGGGGACTGATGCGTCGTTGGCCACCCGCATCGACGGTCACCGGCTTTTCGGGATTACCGGCCCACGTCACCTGCTGCACCTGCTCCGGCCGGAACCAGAGAACGTACTCGTCCAGCTCGTGCGACAGCGTCACCGCCAGCAACCCACTGGCCACGTTGGCGAACTCAAGGGCCGGCGGATAATGGTCAACCAGCTTGTTCGTATGCCAGACGGGATCACTATCAACGGTTTTCAGCCAGTCGGTCAGCGCGACGATCTCCTGTTCGCTGGGTGTTTTACCCAGCTGATGAAGCTGCCCGTTGAACCGTAGCACTACGCCACCCGCTTCGACCAGATCAAGCACCGTTGTCGACGGGGTCGTCAGCGCTTTGACCACATCGGATTGCAGGACCAGCTGATCGTGAAGTACCCGGCCAACCTCGCGACTTCGGTCGCGTTGCAGGTGGTTTTCTTCTCCGCGCCGGAACTCAAGTGCTGACGACAGCAGCTGACTGACGAACTGCGCCGTTTGCCGCACGGTATAGTCGACAAACCGGGGGGTATAGTGGTGACAGGAAATCAGCCCCCAGAGCTCCCCCCGGTAGATCAACGATAGACTCATCGAGGCCGATACCCCCATGTTTTTGAGGTATTCGATGTGCATCGGCGACACGGCTCGCAAACCCGCATGCGTCATATCGAGGGGTTTGTCGGCCGGCCATTCGGGGATCGTCAGGATGGGCGACGACTCACTATTTACGTCGGCGATAAGCCGCACCAGATTCTTTTTGTACAGCTCCCGGGCCTGGCGGGGAATATCGGAAGCGGGATAATGGAGTCCTAAAAACGGTTCGAGATGCGGCTCTTTTACTTCGGCCACCACGATACCGTGCCAGTCGGAGCCGAACTGATATACCATAACCCGGTCAAACCCGATGATTTCCTTGATGCGCCGGGCGGTATTCTCCAGCAGCGCCGATAAGGTCTGACTCGCCTGAACTTCGTTGAGCGCATGTGACACCAATTGCTGGTTGTACGGCAGCATCGACGCATCACCAACCGGCTCCCATTCCAAAACGATCATACCATCGTATTCGTGCAGAATCAGGTTCCAGATTTGCTCATTCAGCGACAGACGATACGGGCTCAGCGTGTCCCAGGACTGCTTACGTTTTCCCTCGTCAAGCAGACTCGTCAGTATTTCCGGTGACTCCCCAATCTGGCTAAACAGTTGCTCAACAGGCTTACTCAGCAGTTCATCCGCGGATTGCCCGAACAAAGCGTCGACATTGGCACTTACGTGAACGATTCGGTAATCGTCGAGGCGGATAGCGACCAGATAACCATGCGACTGGATATGACCCAGTATATGAATGGGTTCCTGGTCACAGGTAATCAGGTCAGGAGTTGAGTAAATCACGAAGAAAACGACAAGTGCCCATGCAGGCTGATACTGGTTACTCGTCAGAAGCGTTTCTCCTGAACGGCATAGCAATATAAGTAATTAGATCGGGATACAGGGTCTATCATCCCCCCTGCCGCCGGGATTGTTATCGTACGCCAGTTATAACCGCATATTGATATGGCGTATACCAAACCGAACCCCCAGATAGGTGTAGAGCACGATGAATCCCGATTCCAGACCGGCCTCCAGTTCGTGCGTTTCGTAGTAGCCCGTTTGGTAATCGGTGATCCAGTTGAAAAGGCAGGCCACATAACCCAATAGGCCAAGGGATGATACGAATAGGATCGTACAGAACCATATAGTCACTCTCATGAGATCGATGTTATTCAGACTGCTCGTCGGATAGACAGTACAAACGCTTGTCGGTTTAACGAGCCTGTAACAGCCTAGTCGTTGGCGGCCAGGTACACGCTGAACGTAGTACCGACTCCCGGCTCACTCGTTGCGATTACCGCGCCACCGTGGTTGCGAACCACCTTATCGACTACGGCCAATCCGATTCCGGTTCCTTCGTACTGACTACGGGCATGCAGTCGCTGAAACACGTTGAAGATCAGGCTCGAATCTTTCTGTGCAAATCCAATGCCGTTGTCTGTAACGTCGATCCGCACATACCGGGGGGCCGCTTTTGTCGGGTGCACCGCCGGCGGTAACTCACTCGCCGACAGCGCTGTTGCCCGAATTTGAATGTGGGGTGCCTGATTGGGTTTACTAAACTTAAGCGCGTTGGTCAACAGGTTGAGCATAAGCTGTTCCAGTTGCGTCGCGTCGCCCTGTACAACCGGTAGCGGGTCAGCCTCAATCACGGCATCTGACTCCAGCACCATCATGTCGAGGGTCGTCAATGTATTCTGCAATACCACATTCAGAGCGACCGGACAGAACGTATCGCGCTGGGTGGTGATGCGGGAGTATGCCAGCAGGTCGCGGATCAGTACTGACATGCGCCGGGCCGCACTCTGCATCCGTTCCAGGTAATCGGCGGCCGGGCCTTCGGCGGGTAGCCCACTGCTTTTCAGCAGATCACCGAACGACTGGATCTTACGCAACGGCTCCTGCAGGTCATGGCTGGCTACATACGCGAACTGCTGCAGGTTTTCATTGCTACGAATCAGCTCCTGATTGAGTGATTCAAGTTTGAGCTGTGTTGTTTTTAATTCGGTGATGTCCAGAAACGACAGCACGATCCAGTCGCCGTGCCGCACACCCTGCACCTCGTACCAGATATCGTAGCCATTCGCCGTGTAATGGTTGTGGTAACGCATGGTTTCGCCCGTCTCCGCCAGGTGCCGGTACCGCGGCCATATGCCGGTTCGGTCGATACCGGGGAACGCCATTCGCATCGTCTTACCCACCAGTTCAGCCGCCGTCCGACCGGTCATTCGCTCGGCCATGTGGTTGATCAGCTCATAGCGCATGTCGACGAGTTCGCCCGTAGCCGGATCGCGCACGATCGCATATAAAGCCATTGCTGTTAGAGCACTGTCGATGATAAATTTCAGTTGATCGGCCTGTTGCTGCCGGGCCAGTACGGTGACCTGCGCTGTTACGTCATGCATGGCGCCTACCATGCGCACAACCCGATCGTTCTGCACAATCAGTTGCCCCCGGTCGTGTACATAGGCGTAGGTACTGTCGGCTTTACGAAAGCGGTATTCACTCGCCCAGTTTGATCGGCATTCCCGGACAGCGGCTTCTACACTGCCAATCACCCGATCTTTGTCGTCGGGATGAATTCGCTCACGCCATTGGGTACCCCCTGCCTGCCAGCCATTGGGTTCATAGCCAAACAACACGGACAGGCCCTCGCTCCACCAGATCCGGTCCGTCGCCAGATCCCAGTCCCACACAGCATCATGCGTTATACGGGCCAGTATTCGGAACCGTTCGTAGTCGACAGTCGGGTCGCCAGCGTCGGATGAAGTAAGCGCGTTGTCCATTAGCAATCAACTCGTCGCGGATAAGTGTGACGCGACCATGAGTTCTGAATAACGAAACTACAATGCATTTTCTATTTCTGGATGATTCGTTCTTTTTCTGTCTACGCTTCACAGCCTGGCAACCTGTGAGCGCCTTCGTTTTCACCAGCCTATAGTTTAAGTATCATATGTTCTGTTACTAATAATAATCTTTAAGTACAATATACTACCGGTTGCTAAAAATGTGGCATATAATTTGTCAACATAATCTCCAAAAAATGCACCTTTCACTCTACAAATCATGTCTAGATACGCACATTTAGTAAGCCCGGCCACCTGGATTTCATTGATGGTTCTTACCGTTGTCTACTCCTATTGTCTTTTCCGACTGGCTCGCTGGGTCTATTATCACGTCTAGCCGATATGGGTAGTCGGTAGCCACTGGCTACCGACTACCCACGTTGTCCATTACGGTTCACACTCATTTATCATTCTTACAGACAAGCAGTCGTAACGATCACCTGCCTGCTCTGACCTGATATCTGCTTCTACCGCTTCCACTGACTGAGGGGCAGCACAGTCGGCCTGCTTATGCTTCTTTTCCGCTGTGGAATCAGAAAAACAGCCAGGGTCTGCCGCTGCCTGGCGGGTACAACTACCTCAAAGCCAACCAAGGTCGTTCCCGGATTAGGCGCGTCATAAGCTTGGGGCGGCTCGGTTGGCCAAGTACGTAAGGTGACACCAGGGGGCGCCTGCACAAGCAGGGTTTTCCCGTCTTTTGTCAGTTCGGCGCGATTGTCACCCAATAGCTTCACGACGGCCGGCGTCAGCATCGTCCAGCGAATGGTTGCGTCAGCAGCGCCCCCTTCCAGTTCGTCCTGCACTACGACATACTGCTTTTTCACGATGGCTACGCCCCGTTCTGCGCGCGTCAGTGCGTCGCCATACACCGCCGTAATGTCGGTGGTTGCGCCCATAAAATCGGGGGTATTCACTGTACGGGTGATCGACGCAGCCCCATCGACCCGTTGCAGGCTGTTATTGACGGTCAGTGTGTTGTGTACGAAATTGTTGTACCGGAACACCTGCCAGCGCTGCGAGGTCTGTTTCATATTCCACAAATCGACCTGCTTCGATTCCAGCGATTCATACTCCTGCATCCCGAAATCCATCGCCCAGCGCACACCATCGACTTCCATGACAAACGAGCCAACATCCATATGCGGATGACTCAACTTAGGACTCCCCCCTTTTAGTCCAATATATAAAGCAGACGGGTCGGTCCACGACGTACGAAACAGCGCCACCGGATTGGTACTCCGCCCCCACCAGGCAATTTCGCGGGGCGGGCGCAGACCAGCAATGGGTATCTGACTCCCCCACAGCAGCGCAGCCGGCAGCAAACGGGCATTTTCCTGTTTCTGAAGCTGGTTGAATGCTTGCAGATAGCGTCGTTCTTCCCACAGTCGGGAAGGCTGTTGGGTGCGGGCAGCAAACCAGAACATCGCCGGTTGCAGTTCGCCCCGCTTCCGCGCATCGGCATAATTAAACACCTCCCCTGTTGGACCGATCATGTTTTCCAGGTAAGCCGCCGTTTGCAGGAAACCGGGCTTGTCAGCCAATCCGAAACTACTACCGAACGCTTTTTCCAGAGCGCTAATCAGCAATACGTTGAAGCCCGTACCGTACCCCCAGTAGTTATATCCTTCGGGATAAACACCATCGGGAGCATACTCTTTCATGGGCAGTGCGACACTGGCAATCGCGCGGTTCAGCACTTGCCGGGCCAGTTGCGGCTGCGTCTCGAAAATCGCCAGGGCACCGTAACTCATCCCAGCATTACAGACCTGATTCCAATTGTTGGCCGACCGGAGCCAGCCGTTGTATCTATTGTCCAGCGATGGCGTAATTCCTTTCCCCTGAATAGCACCGGCGACCAGTTGCCGGGTACTATCGGGTAAGGTATCGTACAGCCAGTCATAGCCGATCGCGGCTGCCATTGTCATCTCACCCACATCGAGAAAATGTGATGGATTCCAGTCGCGGAATCGCGCAATTGCCCGGAGTTCGGCCTCTGCCCGATCGCGGTAGTGGGCATCCTGCGTCAGACGCCAGGCGTACGACAGGTAGAAAATTCGACGCAGCGCTTCGCGGGACGTTGCCAGCAGCCGCCGACCGATCTGCACCCGTTCGAGGGGCGCGGTAGTCAGCATGGTGTCGCACTGCGCCAACACGGCCTGATGCAAACGATTCCAGGTTGTATCGGCGAGAATTTGCCGGTGCAGGCTTACTTCCTCGCCCCGCAGCAGCAGGATTCGGGGGTGGGCAAGCAACGGGGTAGCCGCCGTCAGACTGTCGTTCTGGGCTGCGCCCTTCCCTATCAGGCCCAGCCATAGCCCACCGATCAGCAACACCCTATAGCTATTCTTCATTATACTAACTGACTACTCGGACCGACGATTACGTTTACCATCCGGATGTTTGGCCACATAACGGCTTAATTCACAACCCGCCAGCAGGAACGCACCGATGCCAAAGTTCGTGGTCGAAGCTGCATTGACAACCTGTCCCGGAATGGCTTTTTCGCCGATGGGCTGCACGTATCCAACGGCTCCGTCGGGCTGTAGGGCGACCGTCGACAGGTATTTCCAGCTTTTACGTACGGTAGGCAAATACGTTTTGACATCGAGGTAGCCATTGTTGATGCCCCACAGCAGTCCGTAGGTGAAGAAGGCCGTGCCGCTGGTTTCGGGACCGGGTGCATGGGCGGGGTCAAGCAGGCTGCGCGTCCAATAGCCTTCGGGTTGCTGACTGTTCAGAACGGCTTCGGCCAAGCCCTTGAATTTCTGCACGTAATCGGCCCGATAGGGGTCATTTTTGGGTAAGTCGGCGAGCACTTTAGCCAGCCCGGCCAATACCCAGCCATCGCCCCGCGCCCAGAAATCCTTGCCGCCGTTAGTGCTCTTGTGTTTGGGGTATACGTACTTGGAGTCGCGGTAGTAAAGGCCGGATTCAGCGTCGTACATGATGCTATTGGCGTAGGTAAAGTACTCGTGAAGCTTGTCGAGGTATTGCCGGTCGCCGGTTAGTTTGTAAAGCTTAGTCATCACCGGCATCACCATGTACAACCCGTCGGCCCACCACCAATAGTCGTTGCGGGGCGTGTTTATTTCGTAGCTCATCACCTCTTTGGCGCGGGCCACCTTGTACGGGGCAGGCTGGATCGTGTTCAGGTCGAGATAGGTCTGAAAGCAGATTTGCCAGTCGCCGAAGAGCACGTACTCGTCGGTTTCGCCGTAGCTATATTTCCAGTTGGCCTTATCGTCGGATTTGGCCCCTTTCCAGTCGTTGTGCTTAGCCCAAGCTTCGGAATACTGCCGATACGCATTGTTTTTGGTTAGAAAGTAGGCTTCCATGTTGCCCGTATGGTAGGCGGCATTGTCCCAGAACGACCGGCCGTGGTCCGGGTGTGTCTGCTGCCAGTGGTCGTTGACGCGCTGCACGATAGACAGCGCTTCGGCCTTCGTCGGCAGCGGCTGGGCGGTTAACCGGCTCGTAACCAGCAGACTGGTGAGCAGAACAGGTATGCAAAGGAGTTTATTCATAAGTAATTAGTTTGGTGGGTATTTTCTTTGTCATAGCTCCGGCCACCCGGCCCAAGCCCGCAAGGGATGATAAAAGCTGAGAATGGTGGTGTTTATAGTAGCTAGACAGCATCACTTCATCAGCCGGACATCATAGATATTCCCGGCGGAGGCCCCTTTCGTCGCTTCGAAGCGAACGGTGATGGTATCGGCTTGTTGCAGGGCGTCGGGTAGGGCGTAATCTTCCTCAAAGAAGCTGGCGTCGGTCTGCTTCTCGAAGGCGACCGCTTTGAGCATCGTTCCGTTCAGGTAGAGGTTGAACGACTGATTTTTGTCGGCCCCGTGGTAAGTCACGCGCAGTTTTTTGGCGGCTTTGTTTTTGTTTTTCAGGTCGTAGCTGAACCAGCCCGTCGCCCGGCGGAAATGCACATCGCGAAACACGCCCGTTTCGGTTTGTTCGCCCTGGAAGTTATGGTCCGATTCGGGTTGCTGCTCACCAGGGGCCACCTTGTCGACCGTCGTGCGTTCGAGCGCCAGCGTCAGTTCGTCGTTCTGGCGGAGTCGCCGTTCGGTACTGTCGATGGCGGAGGTCGTGGTGTAAGGCCAGTACACCACGTAGCGACTATCCTGGATCTGGAAGAACGGTCGGAGTATCAGCCCTTTGAACTTGTCCTGATGAATCAGCTTTGACACGGTGAACGTGAGCGGCTTCCCCGGAACGGCCTGTACCGCCGACGCAAAGTCGGTGCGCGCACTGACCAGCAGTGGAGCCTGCGCCAACGGATACTGTGGACCGCTCGCAATGTGCCCCATGCGACTTGCGTCGGCGTTGAGCCCATCCAGTTTTTTATCGTCGGTGACCGCGCCCAGCACGATCGGACCATGCAAAAACGACACCCAGGCCGACGAATCGGGCAGTGTTTCGGCGGTGGTGGTCATGGGCAGGCTAAGCGTAATGCGATCGCCGGTTTTCCAGGCCCGGTCGACGCTAACGTACGACTGGGCATCGGGCCCGGCTGCAACGGCTTTGTTGTTGACCAGCACCTGCATGCCTTTAGCCCAGGCGGGCACGCGCAGTTTCAGCGCAAACCGGGCGGGCTTTTTCAGGCGCATCATCAGGTCGGTTTTCTCCGTAAAGGGAAATTCGGTCTGCTGTGTCAAGGTCAGCCCTTTCTCAGCCCAGGTCAGCGTCGACGGAATGAACAGGTTGACGTACAGGTCGCTGGCATGCTGCCCGGTGCCGTGAGCGTAGATCAGTTCGCCGTACTTGCCGTGGTTTTCCATGCCCGACCCCACGCAACACCAGAAGCCATCCTGCGGCTGCGAGTAGACCCGGTAATGCTGCGGGCGCATGGGCGTGAAGTAAACAAACCCACCCTCCACCGGCCGCTGTGACGACAGGATATGGTTGTACAGCGTTCGTTCGTAGTAGTCGATGTACCGGGCCGAGGGTCGATCCAGAAACAGGTCTTCCGTCAGCTTCAGCATATTGTAGCTGTTACAGGTTTCGGGTCCTTCCACCGAATTAACCATCGAGCTAAAATTGGTGGCGGGGTGAAAATGCTCCCGGACACTATTGCCGCCAATGGATACCGTACGGTGCTTGACAACTGTTTGCCAGAAGAAATCGGCGGCATCGGCCCAAGCTTTGTCGTTGGCCTGATCGGCGACGCGCAAATACCCGATTACTTTGGGAATCTGCATGTTGGCGTGCAGACCGTTGAGTTTATCCTGACTCGCCAACAGGGGTGTCAGCGTCGACCGGTCGGAGAAGCGCCGGGCCAGCGTGAGGTATTTAGTGTTGCCCATCATGCCAGCCACGTCGGCGAAAATCTCGTTTAGCCCGCCGTGTTCCGACCGGAGCATGTCCTGCAACTGCGCTTCCGTGAGGTTGGCGGTCGTAGTTTGCATCCAGTCGGTCAGCCGGATGAGCATGACTTTGGCCCGTTGGTTACCTGCCAGCCGGTAGGCGTCGCGCAGTCCGGCGAAAAGCTTGTGGATATTGTAGAGCGGCACCCACTTTTTGTTGAGCGAGAACGTACCCGCGTCGATATGCCCCTGCGCGATTTCCTGCCACATGGCTTTACCGCCGGGAATACCGCCCACGTAACCGTCGCCACTACGCTGCTGACAGGTGTCGAGTACGCTGACCATATAGGTAAGCCGCTGCCGGGCTTCGGGGCTGCCGGTGGCCGCAACCATCTGCGCCAGCGCCGTCAGGTAATGCCCGCCAATGTGGCCGTCCAGACCGGTGTTTTCCCAGTTCCCATAAGACGCCACTAGTGACGGAAGGCCCGCTTCCCGCCGGAAGGGTGCCAACAGCCGGTCGGGGTTCAGCTTGAGCATGTAGTCGAGGTCGGTTTGCTGGGCGACCTGAAAAGGTCCCGGTAGCAATCGTACGGCCGACAGTGGGAACGTGGCAAGCTGCCTCCGTTGCCCAAACGTACCTGCACTGAGGGCACACAGCCCCAGCAGAAGAAAGAAACGAACCGGTTTTTTATGCATGACGGTTAAGAATGCCGTGTAAATCAACACAGTGAGTTTAGCGATTAGTCAGTAGTTGATGAAGCGCGTTGTTGAACGCAGTGGGTCGTTCGATTATCGGAAAGTGGCCCGAGCTGTCAAGCCGGACGACCTGGTAGCCGTGGGTACAGTACTTCCTGAGGGCCGCTTCGCCGTACGGTGAACTGGTACACATAATGAATTTCATCGGGAAAGGGATTCATTCCGACGCCTTTGAGGTTGTCGACGCCAATGATGCCGACTACCGTTTTCGGATTAGCCATAGCTACGTCCAGCGCAATTTCTCCACCCATTGAATGCGCCACCAGGATTACCCGCTTCAGGCTATTTTCCTCGATGATAATTGAGCTGTCTCTGGCAAAGCTTTCGATCGTCCAGTTTTTCCGATTACTCCCCAACTTTCCGCAGCCCGCCCGGTCGACCAGCACCAGGCTATACTGCCGGAAGAAATCGGCAACCTGATTTTGCCAGTACGTGTGATCCAGGTTCCAGCCGTGGATGAACAGTAGCGTCGTGTCGCCTGCGCCGGTAAGTTCGTAATTCAACCGGACGGGTTCATACGCATCGGAATCATAGTCGAACGAATCAAATGTCGCGTCGGCCGGACCGTTACAGGCCAAAACCACGATTGACAGAAGCAAAAGCAGATAGTTCATGGTTACCGAATAGATTAAGGATTCGCTGTATTCGAAGGAGAAAAACGTCCCGCATTCTACCCGTTTTACCGCTGGATTCGTCCTGCTCACCAACTGATAGCCATCGCTTTTTTTGTCATTCCGCGCCTGCGAGGAATCCGCTCCGACGACCCGATTCGTCAATAGGCGGATTAATTCGCTCTTACCGAAGATCCCTCTCAGGCGCAGAATGCCAAAAATCTACAGACAAAAAACAGTGACAGATAATTAGTTGACCTTACTGCTCAGCAGATTCGGCTACTTGCTCAGCTTAACAGGTCTGATACCATCCAGCGTGGGCTGTACTTTTTTGATGCTGCCGTCGCCATTAAATTCGAGTTTGTCGATGCAGGTTTCGCGATGGTAGCCCGCCGACTCGCCCATATTGATGCCATTGGGATAATTGAAGCGATGATACACAATGTACCACTCGTCCCGGCCTGGATTGGCTTTGTCCGGTAGTTGTAGTACCGAGTTGTGCCCCGCGCCGTAAATTCCCCGGCCTTTGTCTTTTTCCAGCACCACATTGTTAACCGGCACGGTAATCTTGCCCAGGGGCGTGTCCGATGTGCCGTAACGCACCCGGTAATTAGGACTGCGTGTGTCGTCTTCCGACCAGAAGAAATAGTACTTGCCGTTGCGGTAGATCACGTACGTACCCTCGCGAAAGGTGTTGTCGGGCGTCATCACCTGCTGCGTACCGAGTTTAATCGACGTCATATCGTCGTTCAATTCAGCACCGGCCATGTAGCCATTGCCCCAGTACAGATAGCTCTTGCCTGTTTTCGGATCAGTAAATACGTCGGGGTCGATTTCCTGCCCGCCGTTGATGCCTTCCGGCTTGCTGTCGATGAGCGGTTTGCCCGAATCGGTAAACGGGCCGGTCGGATTGTCGGCCGTGGCCACGCCGATTTTCTGAGCGGCCGTGAAGTAATAGAAGTACTTGTACTGCCCATTTAGCTGTTTCTCCACGATGCAGGGCGCCCAGGCGTTGCGGTTGGCCCAGCTTACGTCTTTCCCCAGCGTCAGGATTGTCCCTTCGTCGCGCCAGTCGACCAGGTTATCCGACGAAAAGGTTTTGAAGTACTTGCCCGACCAGTTATTGAACCCGTCGGACGTGGGATACAGGTAGAACTTGTTCGTCTTTTTGGCGTATAGAATCTCCGGATCAGCGAAGAAACCGGGTAGTACGGGGTTGTTCGTCGTAGCCCACTGCTTGGTCAGGGCGCGCAGTTCGGCGGTTGTGATGGGCAGCACCGTGCCGTGGCGGGGCGTAAAATTCATCGACACCTGTCCGTCAATCTTTTTGAAGTTCACCAGGTCGGTGCTTTCCGTAAACTCGTAACGGCCTTTGGTGTACACGTCGTACATCAGCACCCAGTTGTCCGAGTTATTCAACTTGAACACGCCCGCCCCTTCCACAGCATCGGTAGTCTGTTGCAGGTACGGGTCGGGCGCTGGCGGGGTGTACGGGCCGGTCAGGTTGGTCGCCAGCAACTGCTTGATACCGTTGCCCGACCCTTCGGTTTTGTAGAATAAATGGTACTGCCCGTCTTTGCGGATGATGTCGGCGTCGATGCACGACTTGTTGCCAGGGCTGGCGTACAGCACCTTCGGCTCGGTCTCCAGATCGGTAAAGTCGGCGTTAGCATAGGCGTAATAAAACACGTCCGGGTCGTTCCCCTTGCGCATCGACCAATAGATGAGGTACTTTTTCTGCTGCGGATCGTAGATCGTCTGAGGTGCCCATACCCGGTTGACGCCCGCCCATTGTGGAAAGCGCGTCGGCACGTGGACTTTGCTCGATTGCCAGTGCGTCAGGTCTTTCGACTTCAGCAGCACCATACCCTCGTTGGGTCCCCAGCCGTTTTTGGCCACGTGCATATCCGTGACAACCATGTAGAATAGCCCATTTTCGGCGCGCAGAATATGCGGGTCACGCACCCCGCCCGACGCGCTGATGTCGGCCGACGCCACGATGGGCTGGTTATAATTCAGTGCTTTGTAATTCAGCCCGTCTGAGCTGGTGGCGAAACGGATAGCTTCTTCAGCAGGGCCGTTACCAGTGAAATAAACGAACAGGTACGCGGAATACGAGTCGCGCTTGCCCTTGTTCTGTGCGTAGGCGGTTAGGGTGACCAGGCCGAAAAAGCCAAGTAGCCAACGGCAGGATGAGAACGAAAATCGAATCATTCGGATCAAAAAGAACGGTAAAACAGTGGGTGATTAGCGGATGGAATAGAGCCCCGACGCGTGGGCGGGCAGCGTCACCGAGAAGGTCGTTGCTGCCTTACCCAGCGACTGGCCGGTCCACAGGTTCGTGATCCTGGCCTGCTTACCGATACTCAGTTCCGCCAGGTTGACCGACACAGCGACTGGCTCCTTGCTGTCGGAGATATTGAACAGGGCCAGGTAGCGCTCGCCCGTTTTAGGGTTGCGCGACGTAACGGCAACTTTACCATCCCGCTGAAACAACTGCCGCACGTCGGTGCTTTCGCGGTGCATGGCCAGCACAGCCTTGTTGGTGAGCAGCGAGGTAGTGAAGGGGTCGAGGCTGGGCAGGTCACCACCAAACATCAGGGGGGACCGGAAGATCATAAAAAATGTCATGAGCGACATCTGCTCGTCTTTGGTCAGACGGGTTTGCCGGTCCTTACCCCGTTCACCCCGGATCGAAATGCGCCCCAACGGAATCATGTCGCAGTCGGGCCAGGTGCCGGGTCTGATGTAAGCGTACCACGGCTCAGCCACTTTCATCAAGTGAGTCAAATGTGGCCACGTATCCCACACATCGTCGACCATGCGCCACATATTGGCGTGGGTACTCACGTGCTCGGCTTTACTGACGGGGGTTTCGCCCGGCGAGGTACTCAGCACGATGGGCCGGCCCGTACGGTCGATGGCCTTGCGGATCAGTTCGATTTCAGCCTGATGGTAGGGGCGCGACAGGTCATCGATTTTGATAAAATCGACGCCCCACGACGCGTACAGGTCCATGATCGAGTTGTAGTATTCCTGCGCACCGGGCTTGTCGGCCACGACCGTGTAATTGTCCCGGAGCCATTCGCACTGCATGGCCGTGGTGTAAATCTGGTCGGCGGTGATAGACGTGCCCTTGATGGGCAGCTTCTTCGCGACGGCTTCTTTGGGAACACCCCGCATAATGTGAATGCCAAATTTCAGCCCTTTACCGTGCACGTAATCGGCCAGCGGTTTGAAGCCCTTCCCCCCTGCTGCTGACGGAAACCGGTTGACGGCGGGTAGGTAGCGACCGTATTCGTCCAGCACATAGCGCGGATCGGTCTGGTTGTAGCCGCCGGCTTTATCGTTCTCTACAAACCAGCGAATGTCGACCACCACGTACTGCCAGCCGTACGACTTCAGCTTGGCAGCCATGTAGTCGGCATTGGCTTTGACTTCGGGCTCGGTGATGGTGGGGCCATAGGCGTCCCAGCTGTTCCAGCCCATGGGCGGTGTTTGCGCCCACTGCCGGAAAGCTGACTGGGCGTAGAGTTGCGTAATGGTAGCCGAAAAAAGTAAGGCAAACAGTAGGTTTTTCATTCGCTATACACAGACATATTATAGCTATGTCCAATTAGGTTTTCGTTCCGTAAACGCATGGTCCGATCGTCTCAACCTACTACGAAAAAGCGTCCTGACGAAAACCGAGACGCTGGAAAGCGTATCTACAGAAGCACGAAATTATTAGACAAAAGCTAGTTTTTTTGACACAAATCAAACCAGTACTGAGCCTTTTTTGATAAATACGTCGCATACTAACTTCAAAGTAGGGTAAAAAACTACGCAAGCGGGCTACCCACCCTATTGCGTAGTCCAGACCCGCTTACTAGCAAAATGGCTGTGTTTCTCACTTTCTACCAACTAGAAGCAGTTCCAGCTGACTAGATTCGTCTGCGCAGTAATCGAGTTATTGCGTAGCACGGGGGTCGGTCCTGTCCCCATTAGCGACAGGAAGTCAATCCGGCATACTGAGCTATACGATCTTCTTGACGCAGGACCGGTGCAATCAGCAATACGCCCCCTGAAATCAGCCTATCATCAGGCAACTCCAGCGGGCGTATGCTATAGTCAGTACGGTAAATCAGTAGTTATCAGCTTGCTTACGGCATCTCGGTGAGTAAGCTGACCATTAGGGGAGCCGCTCCCGTATGGACAGAATCGTTATCCAATTTCCAGCTTTTTTCGGCTCCCTACTCTCATCCTTCTTATAGCGAAGCCAGACTGGCGTATCGGGTTTAGTAAATTGGGGAGGCAGTTCTGCTCGATACGTTGCGTTGTCAACCTTGACCACCCAGCCACCGCAACCACCACACATCGTGAAATCCATAGCGGCTACCAGAGCTGCCTTTTCCTGCGTATCAACCTCTTTGCGACAACCCTGCGTAGCAATTACTAATCCGATAAGCGTAAATAGACGAAGCATATACAGACGTGTTTAGGTGTAGATCATAGATCCGTTTCGTGTTGGCAGGGTTGTACATCTGACGGTTCCGGGCATACCATTATTTGGACTATTGCCATTTCGCAACTAGCTGTAGCACGAGCATCCAGAACCTGTTGTAGTCGACGTCGATCAACACACACACCTTTTGCCCAAGAAAGTATAATACCTAACTCATAAAGTCAGCCTACCATTGACCCCAGTAAAACAACCACAATATGCCAGTCCATACTAAGCCGGTATACCAGCGGTTCGGCATCACAACCATCATATAAATTGCCGCTGTCCAGAGACACATTTCCTGGTTGACCAAATCAGTGACCTCATAGAGTCGCGTGATCCCGTAGCCCACCAGCGTGAGCAAGATGATTTTTATAACATACCTTGAGTGAGCAGTAATTTGTAAATAGGGTTTCATAAAAAAATCATTAGTACGCTTTATCGTATAGGTACACTCCTGATCAAGTTTAGCTATCAAATCACTGTCTACAATATACTGATCTTGGTTTTCTCCTTAAAATGCGATACCCGTATTTAGACCTTATCAGTATAACCCAGATTAGACCGGTGGGAATACCTCCGCTCCCTTTGGCCTTCCACATGGTTTAGAAATGAGGTAGCCTGTGCGCGAAACAGATTGTTGGTTTACGTACAGGCTACCTCGTTTTTTTAGTTCGTCTAACTCAGTGCTTTTCTCCCTTTCTAAACTCGTCGACACCAAGCCATTCAGTATTGTCTTTGCCATCAGGGTTATCGAAGCTGACTTTCCGGACGAGCACGTATTGCTTGTTCTCAAGTTCGTCGCTGTCCTTTGGCCTACCTATAAATGGGATACCCTCCGCCTTTTCTTCCATATGCCCCTCGTCGTAGCCAAGAAACTCCCACAACGATTCGTCGGACTGCCGCACTAAAAAATCGCCTTTTGTCAACGTCTCCATAGGTATTATACGACTAATCATGATTGAATGCTCGAAAAACCATGCGTTTACGTGATTGTTTCGAAGACCAGATCAGCTGAAAACAGAAACTACTCCTTGTAAACACGATAAGGCGCTGCCATCGAGCGGCAACGGCAGTACAACCTATAGCTTAGTATGACCAGAATTACCTGCCCTGCCTGGCATAGGACATCGCTACCAGCACCATGCACGGTATATCGACTATACCTATTGCCGCTGTCCTGCGCTCCATACCAGAACGCGCTGACTACGCCACACTTCACAATTTGGTAACACGATACGTTAATACTTTTTTAATCATAAATTATATTATTGCTATAGACAAATATCCATTCTATGACTAAGCAAACCTTCCTCCGTATAACCTGCCTACTGCTCGTATCGTCGCTAGTCAGTTGTAAACCAGACATCATACCCGAAGAACTTGCGGTCTCGCCCCCCGTTACCGTTAACGGCCCGATTTACACCATCGTCGATCAGCCACCTGTCTTTAAAGGTGGGCAGGAGGCTCTGGGCTTATACATCATGCAATCGGTACGCTACCCAGCCGATGCGCAGCGGGACCGCATTCAGGGGCAGGTTGTCGTCAGTTTCGTTGTAACCAGCACCGGTCAGATTGCCGACGCGAACATTAAGCAGGGCATTGGCGGTAGTTGTGATGCGGAAGCGCTTCGAGTCATCAAGGGAATGCCCGATTGGACACCCGGTCAGCTCAACAACAAACCGGTAAATGTGTCGACCAGCTTACCGCTTAACTTCACGTTGCTGTAAGATATTGTCATTTGTACAGCCGTGGTATAACATTAAGCAGATCTGCCCTTTAAAAATTAAACTGTTCATATGAAAACTATTCTGTTTACCGCCTGTACACTGTAAGCCCGCCTTACCTGACAGTGCACCCGTACTAATGTAGCCGACCCGGTCATACCGGCACCTGTAACGTCTAAATTCAACTATGACCAGGCGAGTACGCAGCTGATGACCGAGTTAAAACCCCAGATCGTTGGTCAGTGGCATTTACGTCAGGTGCAGATACATCACAAAAAAAGCAGCTATTATCCGAATCAGGTTAGGCTTGCGAAGGATACCACTTTTCAGAATCTAGCTACCCTGACAATTGTCTCGGCTGCCGCACCACGTACCGCCCCGATTGACACCCGAAGGGGTGAGTACGACGGTACGATTATGTACAAAAGCAAGGCGTACTCCGTCCAGTTCGACTTATTGGCAAATCCAGAATAGCTCATTACCAGAAAGAGCCCACAAGCTTTTTTCCTGTTCGACTTCCGGTTTCCGAACGGCTTGCGTTTTCCTGAAACGGAGGAAAATTTCTTAGACGCTACTAGAGTAGTCGGCGATAATTTTTCCCTCGAAATAATCGATGGTCAGCCAATGATCTAGTGCGAGTTAAATCGGGGGGCAGACTGGGTTGAACTGGTCAAACAGTAGGCTTGCGCCGGTGACCAATCAATACGATCGCCATACCGACCGTTGCCGACGATGATTGTAATACCACCGTTGCCCCGGCACCAATGGCCGCCCCCCACCACGAATTATTGAGCCCCTGCATCCAGCGTTTGACGTCCGGCATTTTCTTGAGTGGTTCCACGGCGTCTTCCATCAGGTACAGCGCCAGAAAGAGCATACCTACCCAAGCAGCACTTGTCCGCATTGACTCAACGTATCACGCTTACCAACTAGCATCAGGCCTAGTCCTCGGCCATCGGTAGTCCAGCCCATTTCCCCATATCGAAAGCAATCAGCTGGCTCGAAAACGTAGTGCCGATGTTGGCGCCCAGCACGACACCCAGCGCCTGCCGGAAGGTTAACGCTTGGGCATTGACCAGCGCAATCGTCATGATGATCACCGACGACGACGAATCCAGCAAC
>JAKONH010000352.1 GCA_022702045.1 Spirosomataceae bacterium | reverse complement strand
CAATTAAATCATGGACGCAACCGAATCACTGCCAACGCTCGAAACCGCCCGCAAGCTGGGCCTGCTCCCCGACGAATTCGACAAGATCGTCGACATTCTGGGCCGTCAGCCCAACTTTACCGAACTTAGTATTTTCTCGGTAATGTGGTCGGAGCACTGCTCCTACAAAAACTCGATTCTCTGGTTGAAAACCCTCCCCCGCGACTCCGACCGGATGCTCGCTAAGGCAGGCGAAGAGAATGCCGGACTGGTTGACATCGGCGACGGCCTGGCCTGTTCGTTCAAAATCGAATCGCACAATCACCCCTCGGCGCTGGAACCCTATCAGGGAGCCGCAACGGGCGTCGGCGGTATCAACCGCGATATTTTCACGATGGGTGCACGGCCCATCGCCCAGCTCAATTCGCTGCGTTTCGGCGATTTGAGTCTGCCTAAAACCCGTCGACTGCTTCGGGGGGTGGTCAAAGGCATCGGCGATTACGGCAACGCATTCGGTATTCCAACCGTTGGCGGAGAGCTGTATTTCGACGAATGCTACAACACCAATCCACTGGTCAACGCGTTTTCAGCAGGCATCGTTGAAACGGGCAAAGTAGCGAAAGCAACGTCGTACGGCGTGGGCAACCCAGTGTTTATCGTTGGCTCGGCAACCGGTAAAGACGGGATCCACGGAGCCACGTTCGCGTCGGAAGACATCACCGCAGCATCAACCGACAAGTTGCCCGCTGTACAGGTTGGCGACCCTTTCATGGAGAAGCTGCTACTCGAAGCCACGCTCGAAATCATTGCCACGGGTTATGTGATCGGTATTCAGGACATGGGTGCCGCCGGGATCATCTGCTCGACCTCGGAAATGAGTGCGAAAGGTGAGCACGGTATGATCATCGACCTCGACAAAGTCCCGACTCGTCAGCCTGATATGGCTCCTTTCGAAATTCTGCTGTCGGAATCGCAGGAACGGATGCTGGTGGTCATCGAGAAAGGTAAGGAAGATGTTATTCAAGGTATCTTCGACAAGTGGGATCTGAATTGCGCCCAGATTGGCGAAGTGACGGCCAAAGGCGAAAACGATCTGGGTCGCCTGCACTTCTATCGGTATGGTGAACTGGTTGCCGACGTGCCCGCTTATGATCTGGTACTCGGTGGCGGTGCGCCCCAATACGAGCGTGACTACAAAGAGCCTGCTTACATTAAAGAGTTCGCCAAGTTCAACCCCGACGATGTTAACGACGTTACGGCAGATGAACTGACGGATATCGCTAAACATCTATTGTCGCACCCGAATATCTGCTCGCGCCGGTGGGTGTATGAACAGTACGATTCAATGGTCGGCACCGCCAACCGGAGCACCAACGCCCCATCAGATGCGGCCGTTGTCAGTGTAAAAGGCCCCGGCCTGCCAGCTACCGATAAGTCGATTGTTATTACCGTCGATTGCAACAGCCGCTACGTAAATGCGGAACCGCGCAAAGGGGCGATGATCGCCGTAGCGGAAGCCTGCCGGAACATTGTTTGTTCGGGTGGCGAACCGCTGGCCGTAACCAACAACCTGAATTTCGGTAACCCCTACGTACCGGAAGTCTACTGGCAGTTTGTCGAGGCCGTTCAGGGTATGGGCGAAGCCTGCCGCCGATTCAGTACCCCCGTTACGGGCGGTAACGTCAGCTTCTACAATCAGTCGTCCGACGATGGTCCGGTGTTTCCGACGCCAACGATCGGTATGCTCGGGTTGATGGAAGATCCGGCCCACCGCATGACGATGAACTTCAAAAACGAAGGCGATCTGATTTACCTGATCGGGCCATCGACGGATAACCTGGCGTCGTCGGAATACCTGTACTCGTACCGGGGCATCAAGGCATCGCCCGCTCCTTATTTCGATTTCGAAACTGAGTGGCGCGTACAGGAAGGCATCAAAACGATGATTCGCAACGGCTGGATTCAATCGGCCCACGATGTGTCGGATGGCGGCTTGTTCGTTGCACTGGCCGAGTCAGCCATGACGGGTGATAAAGGATTTACGATCGGCACTGATGAGCGTCACCGTACCGACGCTTTCCTGTTCGGCGAAGGTCAAAGCCGCGTAGTCGTAACGATCACACCCGATCAGGTCGCTCACCTCGAAGGCTACCTGAACGACAGCATCCTGCCGTTCCAGTATCTGGGTCAGGTTACGGCGCAGGGTTTTACCATCGAGGAGAAACAGGTACTCACCTCGCACGAAGCAAAGGCGTTGTACAACACGGCCCTGGATACGATCATGAACTAGTCATTTTAGCCCTAAACGATCTTAGAATCGTTTAGGGCTGGAGAAAACAATAAACGCAACAGGGTCGGCAGTACTGCCGACCCTGTTGCGTTTATTGTTACTATATGCCAAGGTCTGTGAAGACACAGATATGCTCACGTCAGTCATTGGTATCCTACCGGGCGTGGGGTTTGTGAAAACACAACCCCTGGACGATACCCACTTGCCTGTATCACGAATACCGATCGTTCCGCCACGGGTAAGCCGTATTGGAGTAGCCCCGCTCCTCCCAGAAACCGAGTTTGTTTTTATCCATAAACTCGATTCGCTTGATCCACTTGCTGCCTTTCCAGGCGTACAGTTGCGGAGTAATCATCCGCAGGGGGCCGCCATGTTCACGGGTCAGGGGTTGCCCATCGGCCGTGTGCACGAGCAATACATCGGGCTTGAGCGCTTCTTCGAGGGCTACGTTGGTCGAGTAGCCGTCGTATCCATAACACATGACGTGCGTTGCCGTACCTTTCGGATCGACTAGCGCAGCCAGGTCCATGAAGCGTATGCCCACCCAGGGAACATCAAGTCGCGACCAGGTCGTGACGCAGTGAAAATCGCTGGTGTCTTCGACCTGCGGCAGGGCCATTAAGTCTTCCCATTTCAGCCGAACAGGGTTGTTGACTTCACCGTCGATATTCAGTTGCCATTTGTCGAGCGGAATACTTGGCTGATAACCCAGATCAAGCACCGGCCACTTGGTTGTCAGCGTCTGTCCAACCGGCGTAGCAGGCATCCCGTGCCGGTTGAGTGGCCCCGACCCACGCGGGCGTTCGTCGGTCAGCGAAGGCGTCTGTGCCATCTTCTCCTCAAACCGGCGTCGGAGTTTCATCCGGGCTTCGACAATCTTATCGGTCTTTTCGTTGGCTTCCATGTCTCAAGTATCTATCTGTTGACATAACAGCGATAACTGACGAGTAGTTTACCCAGCCACTGTACGCACTAGACGCCCCGCACATAACTGCCCAGTAGCTTTACTTCGTTGGCGTATTGACCCATAACGTCGCGCAACGCCGGGTCGTCAGCGTGGCCTTCGCATTCGAGCAGAAACCAGTAGCGGAAGGTAGCCCCGTCTTTCAATGGACGGCTTTCGATTTTGGTCAGGTTGATACCACGAGCATTGAATTCCTGCAGAAACTCGGCCAATACCCCCGGCGATTGCGTATTCGCCAGCCGGGCAATCAGCATCGTTTTATCGCGACCACTGGGCTGATTCATGAAGTCTTTAGCCAGAATCAGGAAGCGTGTCCGGTTCAGGTCAGAGTCTTCAATATTGTCGAACAGCACGGGCACGTCGAAGAGTTTAGCCGCAATCGTCGAGCAGATAGCCGCCGTCCTGGGTTGCTGCCCCGCCAGCTTGGCCGCCTTCGACGTCGATTCAACCGGAACGAACTCAACGTTCAGACCGTCGAACGAATCGCTGAGAAACTTGCTGCATTGCCGGAACGCAATGTCTTTCGAGTAGATGTGCGTGATTTCGGCGAGGTTTTCCGTCTGCGTAGCAAACGTGAAATGGACCGGAATCTGGGCTTCGGCAGCGATGCGCAGGTCTTTTTCCAGCAACAGGTCAATGGTTTCATTAACGATCCCCTGCTGATTGTTTTCGATCGGCACGACGCCAAACCGTACCCGCCCCGTCTCGACGCTTTCAAATACCGACCGGATGGTGGGCAGGGCCATATAGGCACTCATTGCCCCAAACCGGCTCTCGGCGGCCTGATGCGTAAAGCTGCCTTCTGGTCCCAGATAAGACACACGCTCGGGCAATTCGAGGTTACGCGAAACGGCAAAGATTTCCAGGAAAATAGCCTCGATAGCTGCCTGATTGAGCAGGCCCGTATTCTGGCTGTGCAGCCGGTCGAGAATCTGCTTTTCACGCTCAGGACGGTAAATAACCGTATTGGCGGAGCGTTTGAGTTCACCCACTTTGCGGACCAGTTCCATGCGCTGATTCAGCAGCGTCAGTAACTGATCGTCCAGTGTATCAATATCGTTACGGAGCGATTCGAGGGTCATTAAACAGGTCGTGGTTTGTAGTCTGTAGTTACGGCTAAACTGCCCACTACACCACAAAACTACAAACCACGAACCATAAACTACGAACTGAGCTTACAACGGATTCTGCACGATGGCAGCGTTGGCGTTGATTTCCCGACGCGGAATCAGGAATTCCCATTGGTTGTCACCGGCGGCCACGTCGAAGAGTACCGCTACCGCCGTATTGATGTTGGCACCGTTGCGGTTGAGCGGCAGATTCATCCGTTTCAGATCGGTGAACCGGAAACCTTCGCCCCACAGTTCGACACGTCGGTGAAACAGGATCTCATCGACCAGTGCCTGTCCCGTTTTTGTCGATTTCGCATAAGCCGCATCACGCTTGCTGATCAGATCATAGAGCGCCGTTGCTGCGGCTGCTGCGTTACCCAGCCGGGCCTGCGCTTCAGCTTCGATCAGATACATCTCAGCCGCCCGCATATAAGGTACGTCGCCCATCGTACTGGTCGACGGCGTTCCGGGCAGGCGGAATTTCTGATTCATGTAGGCAACTCGTACACCACCCGTCGGTACAACCGAATTGGCCGTGGTCGGCGTTTTCACCCACATTTTCGAGCGAATGTCCGTAGTCGGAATCTGATCGTATAGCCGGCTGTTGATAACCTTCGGCGTTACGCGGATATTCGTCGAATTGAAGTTAGACGACATGTACGAATGAAACGCACCAAAATACTCCGTCTGGTCTTCGATGTGATCAAAGCCCCACATCCACTCTGGATTACCGATATCGGAGAAGCCTTCTTGATACTGCGCCGTCGTCATGGGTGAATAGCCGGTACGGGCCTGTGCCGCGTATTTAGCTGCATCAGCCCAGTTCTGCTGCGTCAGCGCTACGCGGGCCTGAAAGCCACGAATCACTTCCAAGTTAATATGTGACTTATATGGGCGCGCTGAGGTTAGTAGTGTAGCCGCGTCGGTCAGATCTTTATTGATCTGTGCATAAACTTCTTCGACCGTTGCCCGCGCTTGTCCGGTCGTTGTGGGAGCAAGAATCAGTGGAACACCTAACTGACTATTTGGGGTCGCGGCTGCGTTGTACCGTTTGCCGTATAATTGTACAAGATTGAAGTATGAGAACGCACGCAGTCCCAACGCTTCCCCTTTGACCTGATTCCGTTCGGCCGGCGTACCCGTCGCATTATCGATATTGGCAATAGCGACGTTGGCGTTACCAATTAGCCGGTAATACAGTTGATACGGCATTTGATTGCCCGTCGCTGTTTCCGAGCGGTGTGCCTGCCAGCGCGTTTCAGGTAAGTGCCATGTGTTCGACGTATTGCTGATGACGACGTCTTCACCGAGCACGTCGTTGATGATCATCATGGCCGGGTGACCGAAGTGTCCCTGCGAATCGAGGTAGCGTACTACCATAGCCCGATAAATGCCGTTTATAGCAGCTGCCGCGTTTTTGGTCGTAGCGTAGGCCGCTGCTGCATCGACACTACCTGTTGGAGCGGTTTCCAGATAGTCCTGCTTGCAGGCACCAGCCAGTAGAAATGCTGCTAACGCCAGTGTCAAGTGTATTTTTTTCATGAGTTGTTGACTGCTTATAGCGAAAAGTTGATGCCAAGCACTAGGCTCCGGGCTGGAGTATACCCGTTGCTGGTAACGCCTGTAAAGGTCTGCTGAACGTTCATTCCTTTTCGGCGCGACATAAACAGGAGATTTTCACCGGTTACGTATACCTGTGCATTCTGTAAGAAAGCCCGCTTGGCCAACGCACCGGGAATGGCATACGAGAGCGTAATGTTCCGAATATTCAAGTAGCTGGCGTCGATCAGCCAGCGATCCGATGCGCCGTCGAAATCCGACGTACGAGCCGCATCCATACGCGGCACATTTGTCACGTCACCGGGGTTCTGCCAGCGGTTCAGTATGTCGACGTGTTTTGCACTACCATATCCTCCTGCGCTCATCAAGCCCGCATAGTTAGCGTCATATATTTTGCCACCCAGCTGATAAACGGCCAATACTGACAGCGACAGTCCCTTGTAACGCAGTGTGTTTGTAATCCCCCCCGACATCGCAGGAATCGACGTTCCGGCATAGTGGTACCGAGCATTGTTAATGCTGGTCGTCAGGGTATCTCCTGCTTCTGTAATCCGGGAGTTAGCCGCTACATAGTTAACCGCCCGGTATTGCGCTTCGCCTGTTGCAGGATTGACCCCCTGATAGTCCCGTAGCCAGAAATCGTAAACGGAATGTCCTACGGCCAGCTTCTTCGTTCCAGAGATAATCTCGGGGGTTTCAACCGGCATTTTCGTGATCTGGTTTTTCAGGCTTGTAGCGT
>JAKONH010000336.1 GCA_022702045.1 Spirosomataceae bacterium | reverse complement strand
GAAATAACTACAACTACGGAAACACAGGCGAGAATATTTCGCGTGGGTAATTTAGTACAGCAGCCGGGCATGGATTCCGGGAGACGATCACATAGACGTATGACACTCGACCTTTTTTCAATCTCTTTGATCCCAGGCTTAATATTGCAGGACGTTTTAGTCGTAATAATGTGCTAAGCCTCACCTATTCAAATTCGTATACAAGCTTTTCGAGTACAGTATACGCATACGCTTACGAGTACCATGTACAGTAGCTTCCCGCTAAACGTACGGCAACTAGTGGCGGAACGGTTATCGAAACGCTGCTCTATACCTACGAATCGTATTGACAGCAACTGAATCGACAGGCAATATCAAAGGCCGGGCATGTCTGTCCGGCCTTTTTACGTATCGCAGGAAGTTACTAGTGCATAGCGCCCCCTTAGTGCAAACGTATACCGGTAGCTCAATACAGTACATAGCTGTGCTTATATGGACGATACCGAGGAAAAATATAAGTAGAAAAAGTTCGCGTGCTTGCTTTGCATAGTACTACCTGCGAAAAATCTGTGTCCCGAAAGCCCTATTCTGCCTACACAGCCGAGGAATTGGCCCTCGACGACCTATTCGTCCGTTGGGTGAACTATCCTCACGACGAGGAGGTGGCTACGCATTGGCAGCAGTGGCTCGAACGCAATCCGGCCTGTTACTCAAGGGTTGACGCAGCGCGTCAGTTCATTCTCAGCGCGTCGCGAGCCGGAGCAGCGGGTCTATCCAATGACGAGGTTGGCTCAGTATGGGGTCGTATCCGGGAATCGCTCCAGAAAATGGAAGACGTTCGTCCGCTGCAGCCGAGTGACCGGGCTATGGTCGGCTGGTGGTATTTCGGCCGGACAGTAGCGGCAACGCTGGGCGTAATTCTACTCATTGGCTGGGCACTCTGGATGCAGTACGGTCCTAATCAATCAATAGAGACTGTGGGCACCCCCCGCCTGGTACGATTACCTGACGGGTCGCAGGTAAAGCTGTACGCCAATAGCCAGCTTCGCTACGACCGGCAGGGGTTTACCGACTGCTGGTCCGACGACACGCCCCGCGCGGTGTGGCTCGACGGGGAAGCCGATTTTACGGTAGCGCACCGGCCCGGCACGGCAGCCGACCAACCGTTTCGGGTGCATACACCCAACCTGACGGTCGAAGCCACCGGTACGGTTTTTCATATTCGCCATTGCCCCAAAGGCACCAAAGTAGCCCTGACGTCAGGCGCTGTCAATCTACTTGTCAGTCGCCATAAACCCATCCAACTGCGACCGGGACAGACTATTGAGGTCGTTGCCGGACTCGTTCGCCCGTTGCCTTAACCAGTGTTCTATTCTTAAACCCTGTTACTAATGCCTAAATTGTCTACTTGTCTCCGGTCGAGACCTATCCCGCGACCGTGGTTATCTGTACTGGGGCTTTCGGCCCTCACCTTGCTGGGCACACCAGCGTTTAGCGCAACCCCTACCCCACACCTGACTATCGACAATCCGACTCAGGAACGCATCGTCACTGGTCGAGTACTATCGGCCGACGACAATGGTGCGTTGCCCGGCGTTACAGTTACGGTCAAGGGAACAAACCGGGGTACGACTACAGACGCTGACGGGCGATATCGTATCCCTGTTACAACCGGCAACGTGGTACTGGTTTTTTCGTCAGTGGGCTTTCGGGCGGAGGAAGTTACGGTCGGTAACAAATCGACCATTGACCTGCGCATGAATGCCGATGACAAGTCGCTGAACGAAGTCGTCGTTGTCGGGTATGGTACGCAGAAGAAAAGCCAGACGACGGGCGCGATCGGTTCGGTCAGTTCGAAGCAGATTACTGAAATGCCGATCACTAACCTCGGGCAGGCCCTTCAGGGGCGTGTAGCCGGGGTCGACGTGGCGCAGTCGGGCAGTAAGCCGGGTAGCGTACCAACCATCCGTATTCGGGGACGACGCTCGTTCAATGCTGGTAACGACCCATTGTATGTAATCGATGGCATCCCACTAGCTACGCCCTACGAGGATTTCAACCCTAACGACATTGCGTCGATGGAGGTCTTGAAAGATGCAACGGCAACGGCCATTTATGGCGCACGGGGTGCCAACGGTGTGGTTATTATTTCAACCAAGCGTGGGCCTGTAAACGGCAAGACAACCATTAGCTACGATGGCTACATGGGGTTCTCGGATCCGCTCGACAAGGTCAAACTGTTTAGCGGAACGGAGTTTGCCGAATACGTCCGCGAAGCGTATCGGGCGACGGGGCTCTACAAAGACGCGAACGGTAACGCTGTGCCAACGGGTGTAGCTGATTCGTTCGCCGACTCAAAAGTTGCGGTGCTGGGCGGTGACCCGGCCGTAGCTGCCGGTATTGCCGCTGGTCAGAATACCGACTACCAGGCACTCTTGCTCCGACAGGGGATTCAGCAGAGCCATTCGATTGGTGTACAGGGCGGCACCGAGAAAACGCAGTTCTACATTTCAGCAGGCTATTTCAAAGACAACGGTATTATTGCGGGCCTAGACTACACGCGTTATTCGATCCGGGCAAACGTCGACCACGAAATTAATCGCATTTTCAAAGTTGGAATAGCCTCTTACGGTATGTACAGCCTGCGAAACGGAGCCAACCGTAACCCGTATACCGCAGCGCTGAATGCGAACCCGCTGGGTCGCCCGTACGATGATAACGGCAACCTGATTTTTGCACCAACAAACGACGCGCTGCTAACTAACCCACTGGCTGAGATCGTTCCGGGTGCGCAGATCGATGAAACGAAGCGGTACCACATCTTCAACCGGTTATATGCTGAGGCTAAAATCATCGACGGCCTGACGTACCGCCTGAATTTTGGCCCTGATTTCGTCATTAGCCGGGCGGGTCGCTTTATTGGCTCAGCCACAAACGACCGCAAGCTTGGCGATCCGGTAGCATCGACCAACAACTCGTTTCAGTTCAACTACACGCTGGAAAACATTGTCAACTACAACAAGCAGTTCGGCAATCACAACATCGGTGTCACGGCCCTGCAATCGATACAGCGCGATAATTTCGAGAGCAGCGTAATTAACGTGCAGGGTATTCCGGCCGAGTCGCAGCAGTTTTACAATGCGGGTAACGCCAGTCTGGTATTGGGAGTCGGTAGTAATCTGGTGCAGTGGACGATCAACTCATATATGGGCCGGGTCAACTACGACTACAAAGACAAATACCTGGTGACGGCCACCCTGCGCCGGGATGGATCGAGCCGCTTTGGAGAGAACACCAAGTATGGTAATTTCCCCGGTATTGCACTGGGCTGGAATATTGCCAACGAAAACTTCATGAAAGGGGTAACCTGGGTCGACATGCTGAAGCTACGGGCCAGCCGGGGCTCGGTAGGCAACCAGGGTGTATCTCCGTACCAGACACAGGGTTTGCTGGGGCGTACAGTCTATGCATGGGGAAACAACCCCGCCTACGGCTACCGACCCAACACGATTGGTAATGCCGATCTGCGCTGGGAAAGCTCTACGACAACCAACGTCGGGCTGGATTTCAGTCTGTGGCGGGGTCGTGTATCGGGGTCACTCGAACTCTATCAAACCAACACTACCGACCTGTTGCTGTCCGATCAGCTACCAACGTCGACGGGCTTCAACGCCGTTACGCGCAACGTCGGCGAAACCCGCAATAAGGGTATCGAGATTGGTGTGACGACGATCAACATGAATACGAAAGACGGATTCAAATGGTCGACGGATGTGCAGTTCTTTCGGAATACTGAAGCAATCGTTTCGCTCTACAACGGCGCCGTCGACGACGTGGGCAACAAATGGTTTATTGGCAAGCCGCTAACGGCCTACTTCGACTACAAGAAAGCGGGCATCTGGCAAACCAACGAAGCTGACGCTGCGAAATCGTACCAAAGTTCGGTAGGTCAGATCAAGGTACAGGACACTAACGGTGATGGCAAGATTACGGCCGATGACCGTGTATACCTGGGGTCTGATATCCCAACATGGAGCGGAGGGATTACCAACCGATTTACCTACAAAAATTTCGACCTGTCGTTCTTTGTCTACGCCCGCATTGGTCAGACTATCCTGAGTGGCTTCCATCGCGACAACAACGCACTGGCCGGGCGCTATGAGCAGATCAAAGTTGATTATTGGACGCCAAACAACCCCACCAACGAGTTTCCGCAACCCAAGTCGACACAAGAAAGCCCCGTCTACGGTTCGGCACTCTATTACTTCGACGGCTCGTTTGTAAAAGTGCGAAATATCAACTTCGGCTACACCTTCCCCTCCTCATTGACCAGCAAGTGGCGGATTCAGTCGCTACGGATTTTCACCAGTATTCAGCAGCCATTCATCTTCTCAACGTATCGATCGAAGTATAATGGCGTTGATCCCGAAACCACCGACGGCACAATTAGCAACGGCGTAACCCCGGCGGTGCGCCTGACGACTTTCGGTCTGAACGTTAAATTCTAAACCACTTAGTATGATCTGCCAATGCACTGCGGTGGTTGGCGGGTTGTGCACTTGAAACGAACCAACATGAAATTATTACCATACAACTCATTGCGCGTGCTGGCCCTGACGGCCCTGCTGTTTAGCGGGCAGGGCTGTAAAGACGTACTGGACGAGCAGGTTATTTCCAATATCGGCAACGATTATATGAACACGCCGAAAGGGTTTGAAGACGCTACCCGTGCGGCTTACTCATCATTGCGGACGTTTTACGGCACTCAGCGTGGCTTGACCCTGACCGAGTTCGGCACCGATATTTATAAGACCGGTGCCGACGGCGGCTATAAGGGGTTTCATTACTACGACACGCAAATGAACAGCTTTGTCGACTACCTGCAACAAACGTGGGAGGAGTTGTACAAAGGTGTCAATACCTGCAACGCCGTTATAGGCCGGGCGGCCAGTATCAGTGGTCTTTCCGATGCGACCAAAAAGATTCGAATTGCGGAGGCCAAATTCCTGCGGGCGCATTATTATTTCATCATGACCCAGCAATGGGGCGGTATCGATTTACGACTGACGGAAACGCTTGGCCCTTCGAAAGTAACCAGCCGCGCTACGGAAGCCGATATGTACAAAGCGATCATTGCCGATCTGGAAGCGGCTCTGCCCGACCTTGATACAAAAATTCGTTCGTCAGATTACGGACGGGCTACAAAGGCCGCGGCCGAACATCTGCTGGCCCGTGTGTACCTGACCAAAGCAACCTCATCAGCTAAAGCGTCGGACGATTATGCGAAAGCGGCTACCTATGCACAAAGCGTAATCAACAATTACGGTTTCAAACTGGTGCCCGACTTCGCCAACGTATTCGCACAGGGGTCCGGTGAGATTAGCGACGAAGTCATTTTCGCCGTACAGTATACGTCTGATCCACTCACGAATATCAACTCACTCAACTCGGTCAATGGTAACGGTAACGAGCTACACTTGCTGTTCGGTATGCAGTATGACGTGCAGGCGGGTATGGTACGCGACACTGAAAACGATCGTCCCTTCAAACGGTTAATGCCCACAACGTATCTGCTGGAAACGGTGTTCAAAGACCGGACGAACGATTCACGCTACAAAAAAACGTTCAAGGATACCTGGTACAGCAATAATCCCGGCACCTTTAATACGGCTTTCGACAATTCAAAGAAAACCGTCACGTTCAAAACCGGCGACACGGCCATCTACATTCCCGGCGCAGAATGGACCCTGGCCCAGCGTGCAACCAAGCCCTATCAGGTGCTGGTGCCGAGTGCGTATACACAGGCCCTCTTTCCAACGCTACGTAAGTTCCTCGACCCGCTTCGGCCCGATAAAACCTATGAGCAGGGCAGCCGCGACTTTCTGGCCTTCCGCCTGGCCGAAACCTACCTAATTCTGGCAGAAGCGCAGTTGAAGCTGGGCAAAACGTCCGATGCCACAAATGCGATCAACGTAGTTCGCCGGCGGGCGGCTTACTCCGGAAAGGAAGCCGCTATGACTATCACTGATGCGCAGATGGATATGACGATGATCTATGAAGAACGCGCCCGCGAGTTTGCCGGTGAGCAGATGCGTTGGTTCGACCTGAAGCGCTGGGGAAACCTCGTAGAGCGGGTCAAACTGTACAATCCCGATGGGGCACCCAACATTCAGTCGTACCACAACCTGCGTCCGATACCACAAACCCAGATCGACCGTACGGAAAAAAACGCCGATGGCTCACCCGGCTTCGCCCAGAATCCAGGCTTTTAAAGAGCGAAAGAATGAACGAGTGACAAGTTGCTTACGCGAGTAATCGCTCGTTCATTCTTTCGCTCTTTGAAACCAGTATATCCCCTTACGTTTCGCCTTTTATCTGATACCGTCAGAGACGCTGTCTATACTGACTATTTCCTACTCCTTTTCTTTATGCATGAGACTGTGAACAGACGACAGTTTCTACAATCGGCCGGTCTGTCGGCTCTGGCACTCAGCGTCGGAGCCGATGTACTGGCCGGTTCGTTTAGAAACACCTCCGGCTTGTCGGGCCTGAAGATCGCCTATTCGGCCATTACCTGGGGCGGCAACGACGCGAAAGCGATTGATGACTTGTCGGCGCTGGGCTTCCACGGTGTTCAATTACGAGCCAATACGTTCGGACCGTATAAAGCAAAACCGTCGGAGCTGAAAGCGCTACTCGACCAGCATAACCTCAAACTGGCCATGTTTTCGAGCGGCAACGTCGAAATCGACCCGGCAAAAGAGCAAAGCACCATCGACACGCACGTGGCCCACGCCAGTTTTGTCAAAGCCCTCGGCGGGTCAGCCATTCAGTTGACCAACGCAGCCCGACCCAAGGACCGGCTTCCGACGCCCGACGAGTTGAAACGGCTGGCAGCAGTGATGAACGAAATCGGCAAGCAAACGGCGGCAATGGGCATTCAGACGGCGTACCATAATCACATGCATCAGCTCGGCGAAACGCCGGAAGAAGTCGACACGATTGTGCAGGCTATGAATCCGAAGTATGTGAAGCTGCTGCTCGACATTGCCCACTACAAACAGGGCGGTGGCGAACCCGAAAAAGCCGTGAAGCAGTATAAAGACATCATCTACGCGCTTCATCTGAAAGACACGATGTCGCCCCGTTCAGATAAACCCGACGATAAGAACGCGTACAAATTCGTTGAGCTGGGCCGCGGTAATGTCAATGTTCCGGCGGTAATGAAAGCCCTCAGTGACATCAACTTTAAAGGCTGGGGAATCGTTGAACTCGACGGCGTCCCCGAAACCGACAAGTCGCCCGAGCGTTGCGCCGAAATCAACAAGGAATACCTCACGAAAACGCTAAAACTGAAACTGTAACCAATATCTGCGAAGCGTGTAGCCCAGACCTCCCGGTCTGGAGGCCGTAAGGCCAACTCACTCAAATAGCAGTATATTGGTCGCTTCGCGCCCTCCAGACCGGGAGGTCTGGGTTACACAAACCAATAAAAATGAAATCCCTTCTTTCCATTGCTTTACTGGCCGGCGTACTGGCATTCAACGCACCCGTCGAGCCTAATACCTTAACCCCAGCCGAGAAAAAAGACGGCTGGAAGCTGCTGTTCGACGGCAAAACGACCAAAGGCTGGCGTGGGGCCTACGCCAAGACATTTCCCCAAAAAGGCTGGTCTGTCGACAATGGCTTACTGACGATTCAGCAGTCGGACGGTTCTGAGTCGCAGAGTTTCGGCGACATCGTAACGGATGGCGAGTACAGCGATTTCGATCTGATGTTCGATTTCAAACTGACTGAAGGAGCCAATAGTGGCGTCAAATACTTTGTCGTTGAAAACTATCCGAAGCCCGCTGGCTCAGCTTTTGGTCTGGAGTTTCAGGTGCTGGATGATGATAAACACCCCGACGCCAAGAAAGGCCGCGATGGCAACCGGACGGTTGGCTCACTGTATGATCTTATTCCTGCCCAAAGCAAGCAGGCACACGCAATTGGCGAATGGAACACGGGCCGGGTGGTGTCGAAAGGCAAACACGTCGACCACTACCTGAACGGCACGAAAGTCGTTTCATACGACCGGGGCAGCGACGAATTTCGGAAGCTAGTAGCGTTGAGTAAGTACAACGCCCCCGACTACAACGCCAACGGCCGGTTTGGCGAAGCGCCCAAAGGCCATATCCTGCTGCAGGACCACGGCAACCGGGTCTACTACCGCAACGTAAAAATCAAAACCCTGTAGATCAGAACGGTAAATACGAACGTCGATCTTCTTTACCAGATTATCAGATGCATTCGTTTACGCACACACTATGGAAGATCGTCGCAGTTTCATAAAAAAGTCAGCCGCAGGGCTGAGTCTGGCAGGGCTAGGCATGAGCTTTTCGGCCAGCAGCTACGCCCGCATTCTGGGCTCTAACGACCGGGTCAGGGTCGGTATCATTGGCTTCTCTGATCGATTCCGGCAATCGTTGGCTCCCGCATTCATGGCTAACGCTAAAGACACCAATTTCGCCTTCGTCGGCGTATCCGACATCTGGAGCCGCCGTCGCGACGAAGCCGAGCAATTTCTAAAAGGCAAAGGCTGGAACGATAGCGCTTTTTTCAAAGCCCGCAATAACGACGAATTGCTCGATCGAAAAGACGTCGACGCAGTCATCATCAGCACGGCCTATTTTCAACACGCCCTGCACTGCGTCGATGCGGTTGAATCCGGGCGCGACGTGTACGTTGAAAAGCCGTTTGCCGAATCGCTGGACGACGCCCGCAAGGCGGTAAAAGCAGTTGAGAAATCGAAAAAGATTGTGCAGGTCGGTTCGCAACGCCGGTCGGCTCCCAACTACCACGAAGCCAACGATTTCATCCGGTCGGGCAAGTTCGGTGACATCTCCATGGTCGAAATGACCTGGAACGTCAATCAGCCCGGTCGCTGGCGTCGACCTAAACTGGTGAGCGAAATTCGGAAGGAAGACACCGACTGGGATCGCTACCAGCTTAACCGGCCCAAAGCCGCCTGGGACCCGCGCAAATACCTCGAATACCGCTTGTTCTACCCCTACTCATCGGGTATTCCGGGGCAATGGATGTCGCACCAGATCGACACGGTGCACTGGTTTAGTGGTCTGGAACATCCGCGTTCGGTCGTAGCCAACGGGGGCGTGTATGTCTGGAAAGATGGTCGCGTCAATGCCGATACGTTTACCGCCGTGTTCGATTACGGCCCGGACAACGACAAGTCGAAAGGTTTTCAGGTACTATATTCGTCACGGATGCACAATGAAGCGGGTGGTACCAAAGAGTACTACTACTCGAACGGCGGTATGATCAACCTCGACACCAACAAGGTATCGCCGGAGGGTGGCCTGACGGAGCGCTTTGCCAAAGAAATGGACATGAAACCGAACCTGCTGCCAACGATGGCGTTGGGGGAAGCGGCTAAAGTCGAAACCTCGGCCAATACTGGTGGCGACCCGATGACGACACTGCATATGCGCAACTGGATGGACTGTGTACGGAGCCGCAAAGAGCCAAATGCCCCTGCTCGCGCTGGCTTCAATCATTCGGTCGCCAACATCATGGCAACGACAGCTCTGCACACCGGCAAACGCGTCACCTGGGATTCGACCAAGCAAGACATGATTGTAACCTAGGCTTATAGACAGGATTACAGCCCGGCGGCCACCATGCGCGGCCCGGCTGTAATCCTGTCGAAAAACATCATCTGCGTACCAACCATGCCCCGATCTGACAGTCGAGGCATTTCTTTTTGATACAGTACTCGTTATGCAACTCGATAGCCGCCTGCGAGTCGAACGCCGTGCGAATACCCAGGCCCAGATCGCCCCACTGCTGCACGAGGTGATTTTGCTCAGCCGGAAGCTCCTCCAGTAACGCAATAGCCCGGTCGATATAAGCCGGTTGCCCCCGGTGGTGCGCGTAAGCCGCCAGTAGGGGCACCACCGTATTGACGACAATAGTTACTGCCGACGTTTCCCCCAGTGATGCACTCACCCGCTCGGCCGACGGCCCAAACCGGTAGTGCGACTGCCAATAGTCAGACGGACTTTGTTGCAGCGTCTTCAGCAGTATGTCAATATCAGCCGACCCAACGAACAGCGAAAACAAGCTCGCCTGACTTGTTACCAGCCGGGCAAACTGCGCTAGTCGAAGCGTCGGAAAGCTGGCCGGACGCATCCGCCCCCACTTCCAGACATGACTGGCTAGCTCACTAGCCGACAGTTGGTATTTGGCCGACAGAAATCGGTATTCGCGCTGTAACGTCAGCACGTACTCGTCCGAGGGTACATCTGTGAGCAGACCCGCCGTTCCGAATAGCATAGCTTCCACCTGTGTGATTGAGTCGCGGTGTTTCAGCAACGCCCGCAACGGCACCGCCCGGCTGAGTTGCGCCATTGGCTCGGCGTTCGTTTTGAATCCCATGTTAGCTGCTAACAACCGATACGCTACCTCTTCCCAATCGCCGTTGGTATGGTCGGCAATTTTCTGTACGGCGGCCGCTTTTCGTTCGAGCCGTTGTAACATAGCCTTATCAAGCATGGCCGTCACACGCAGCGGCTGTACGGCTCGGAACTGCCCCGCACAGGCGATAGGTGCTTTCTCTTCGGCCAGTAGCGCATAGCGATCAACGAGGTCACGGCTGGTGATTGCGCCCAGTTCGAGCGTCGGCATGGGCGTTCCGTCGGCCCGGTCGACACGGCGGCCGGTAGTCAGGCAATCGTCCTGCCAGACCACGTGCAGAATGACATTGTCGTAAGCCCGATCGTGCTGATGGCGATGCGCCAGCCAATCGCTGGTCTTCAGGTGCATCTCAACCGTCCCTGCCCATTCGACCTCATTGATCAGCAGTCGGGCGTTGGTAAAATCCGGTCCGGCGTTGTTGTTTCGAAAACCGGGCGACATGACTTGGAGTCGTTCGCCATCGGTGGTGACTAATTGCGTAGTGCTGACATACTGATACTGCCAGAGGAAATAAAGAAACGACTCGGTCACGACTTTATCAATTGTGGTGGATAGACTACAGGATTGTTTTTCAGACGCGAGTACCCTAAAACTATTGAAAACTGTCGGGATCACCACTAGTCCAACTATCTTGCCACGTACTACCCTTACACTACAACATGGCTACGTTTACGAATCAGGTCGTCTGGATTACGGGCGCTTCGTCGGGCATTGGCGAAGCGGTCGCAGTGGTGCTGGCACAGGCTGGTGCCAGGCTCATCCTGTCGGCCCGCCGAGTCGGTGAATTGCAGCGCGTCGCAGCCCGTACGGGACTGACTCCTGATCATATTCTGATACTGCCGATGGACGTTACGCAGACAGACAGCCTGTCGTCGCTGGTCGAGCAGGCACAGGGCAGGTTCGGTCGTGTCGACTACCTATTTCTGAATGCAGGTATTACGCAGCGTAGCACCGTCGCCGATGCCAGCATGGCCGATTATCACCGGCTGATGAACGTCAATTTCTTTGGTGTCGTCGCCCTGACAAAAGCCGTTTTACCGGTTATGCAGACACAGGGCAGCGGCCACTTTATCGTCACCAGCAGTGTAGCGGGGAAGCTGGGGACTAAACAACGATCGGGGTATTGTGCCAGCAAACACGCCCTACACGGCTTTTTCGATGCGCTGCGGGCCGAAACCGCCGACGCCGGTTTGTTCGTCACCATTATTTGTCCTGGCTATATCGACACCCCCATTTCCTTACACGCGCTGGGCACTGGCGGCCAACTACACGGTAAACTCGACGCCAATCAGCAAAAAGGCATGAGCCCGACTGTCTTTGCCCAGCGATGGATGCGCGCCGTGCTCAGTCGAAAAGAAGAAGTGTACATCGGCGGACTGGAAAAATATGGCATTTACCTCAAGCGATTCCTGCCGGGTTTACTATCCCGCATCATCCGTAATCGACCGGGGGAGTAAAGTAAGAAGAAAGAGATGAGACAAAAGAAGAAAGAGATAAGCCGAAAGACTGGTTGCACCAGCATCTTTTATCTTACCTCTTTCTTCTTTTGTCCTCACCCTTACTTCTTAGCCACCGCATTCTGCGTCATATAATCGACGGTCAGGTGCGAAAGTGCTTTCATACCCAGAACGAAGCCGCCTTCGTCAATTTTGAAGTCAGGCGTATGGTGTGGAGCGGCTTCCGAGGCTTTGGTCCCTTTTGCCATACCACCCAGGAAGAAAAAGAAGCCGGGTACTTTCTGCTGGTAGAATGAAAAGTCTTCAGCACCTGTCTGCGCTGGCGTAATCTGCACGTTCTTCTTACCCGCAACCGCTTCCAGCGTCGGCAGCATCCGATCGGTCAGGGCCGGATCGTTGTAAGTAACGGGGTACATAATGTCTATTTTAACGTCAGCCTTCGCACCTGCACTCTCGGCAATATTGGTGGCGATTTCATTGATCCGACGGTGCACCAGTTTCTGGGCGTCAGGGCTAAATGTCCGGATTGTACCGATCATATTCGCTTCTTCAGGGATGATGTTTTGCCGGATACCGCTGTGCAGTGCGCCCACCGTTACGACGGCGGCATTATCGGTCAGTGTTACGTTACGGCTCACAATCGTTTGCAGACCCATCACGATCTGAGAAGCCGTTACGATCGGGTCGACACCCGACCATGGCGCGGCACCGTGTGTCTGCTTACCATGTACTTTGATCGCGTACTGATCGACAGCTGCCATCGTCGCACCGGGTCGGTATTTAATCGTACCGACTTCAGTCTGCGAATTGATGTGCAGACCAAAAATAGCATCGACCGTCGGGTTTTGCAGCACACCTTCTTTCACCATCAGTTCCGCGCCCCCTTCTTCGCCAGCGGGTGC
>JAKONH010000323.1 GCA_022702045.1 Spirosomataceae bacterium | reverse complement strand
TCGCTGGCCTCTGACTCACCCGTATTCGTGCAAGGAGGCTACACCATGCGGCATCCAGCCATGCAGGCCGGCCAACAAAAAATGGTAACTGGCCTAACGATCGACGAAGACTACATATCGACATTAGGACTGCGCCTGGTTGCCGGCAGCGACCTTGACGCGACCGACATGGACCGCGTGAGCCGTTCCGATAATGACAGCCTGACCCGAAGCCGATTCATTCTGAACGAATCAGCCGCCCATGAACTAGGCTGGACTCCGCAACAGGCCATTGGCCAACGGCTCGACGTGAATGGGCGACTGGGGCTGATAAAAGGCGTCGTCAGCGATTTTCACTTTGCGTCTATGAAGCAGAAAATTGGGCCGCTGGTCATGTTCCCACAGAACGGGGGCGAGGTATTACTGGTAAGGCTCTCAGGCACTGAGTTACCGAACACACTCACCGCTCTGGAAAGCAAGTGGAAAACGCTCGTTCCGGGTCGTCCGTTCTCGTACCAGTTTATGGACAAAGAGTTCAGCAAACTGTATAGTGCCGAAACCCGTACGGGCGACATTTTCAGCGTGTTTGCCTCTCTGTCTATCTTCCTTGCCTTCCTGGGTCTGTTTGGTTTATCGGCCTACACAACGGCGCAACGCACGAAGGAAATTGGCGTCCGTAAAGTGCTAGGAGCCAACGTAGTCAGCATCGTAGCGCTCCTGTCGAAAGACTTTCTGAAATTGGTTCTGGTGGCGCTTCTCATTGCCTCACCGATTGCCTGGTACGCTATGACCCAATGGCTGCAGGACTTCGCCTACAAGATCACGATCGAGTGGTGGGTGTTTGCGCTGGCCGGGCTACTGGCGCTAGGTGTTGCCCTGCTGACAGTCAGTTTCCAGAGTATCAAAGCCGCCCTGACGAATCCCGTCAAATCGCTCCGCAGCGAATAAACCGATACACCCGGTACCCATTGTCGGTACAAGTTGGGAGCCCGTCAATCGAGATGTATACTTCGATTAGCGGGCTCCCGTTTTTTTGCCTTTCGAGATAAACCACTATCTAACGTTTGGGAATAGGTACGTCCTTTTACGCTACTATGCCACCACGCTCACCAACCTATTTATCTCCTTTTATAGTAGACTATAAGTTATCACTGACTTATTCCTTATAAACCCCTAACTACGTCATGAGTATTACCCTCGATCAAGCGGAGAAAGTTATCCAGGCAGCTAAAGCCAAAGCCGCAGACATCAACACACTAATGAACATCGCCATTGTCGATGCTGGCGCGAATCTGGTTGCGTTTGCGCACATGGACAATGCCTGGCTGGGTTCTATCGACATCGCGCAACGCAAAGCCCGTACGGCCCGCTATTTCGACATGCCAACGGGCGAACTAGGCAAGTTGTCGCAACCCGGCGGATCGTTGTACAACATCGAACAGTCGAATGGTGGCCTGATTACGTTCCCCGGTGGTCTCCCTATCAAAGACGCAAGCGGGACCGTTATCGGTGCCATCGGTGTATCGGGTAGCACGGTGGAAAATGATCACACGGTTGCGCAGGCAGGCGTTGACGCGCTTGCGTAATTACAACCAATAAGAAAAGGCACAAGCAGCAGGACATATGTACTGTTTTTTGTGCCTTTTTGCTTTGTAGATCAGCTTTTACAATTCCTTGACATTGTGATCACAGGCGTTTCCCCGTCAGTACCGGGCATCCCGATACTGTTGATCCTGTCAGTCGCTGTATAGACTTGATCCATAAATCTGCACAGCCTATTCGTTACAGCGCTGATCGTGCTTTCTGCTGCGACACTGGCCCACACACTTGGCCTGGTCAGCTGGTTACGACGTTAAGCCGTCGATAAGACGCATCCATTCACCCAGCGATCCCGACGCATAATGGCTGACGTTTACACTTGTTCGGCACTGGACAAACCCTGTCCGCTAGCGGACAAGCAATTCTAGTAAAACGTCGTTTCCAGTCGCCAGAGAACGATTTTGGGTAGTGGCATAGTAGTTGACTTATGGCCGAAGTCTGTTGACTATGTCTGACTATGTTCTCAAACTATCTCAAAATCGCCTGGCGGAACCTGCTGCGCAATAAAGGCTACTCGGCTATTAACATTGGTGGACTGGCAGTTGGGATGGCCGTGGCCATGCTGATTGGTTTGTGGATATGGGATGAGCTATCGTTCAACAAATCGTTCGCGAATTACAGTCAGATTGCCCAGGTCATGCAGCACCAGTTGTTCAATGGGCATATTGGCACGCAGAAGGACATACCGACTCCGCTGGATGAGGAGTTACGCACCAAATACGGCGGCAATTTCAAACACATAGCCATGGCCACCTCGGAGGGTGACCGAATCCTGTCGTTCGGTGAGAAAAAACTGGCGCGGTCGGGCAACTATATGGGGGCTGACATGCCTGAAATTCTATCGCTGGACATGCTGAAAGGTACCCGGCAGGGCCTGGCGAACACGAATTCTATTTTACTCTCGGCCTCAACGGCTAAAGCGCTTTTCGGCGATACCGATCCGATGGGTAAACTCATCAACATCGAAGGGAGAGCCGACGTAACCATAACGGGTGTATATGAGGATCTGCCATTCAGCACGGAGTTTCGAAACCTCACGTTTATTGCCCCCTGGAACCTGTTTGTGTCGATAAGCCCGTGGGTAAAGCAATCGTTAGACAATCATGAATGGGGCAATAACTCATTCCAGCTTTTTGTACAGCTCGCCGATAACACCGACATGCCGACGGTGAGCGCCCGAATTAAAAATGCCAAGCTAAACAACGTACCCGCAGCAGAACGAAAATTTAACTCCACGCTGTTTCTCCATCCGATGAGCGACTGGCGGCTGTACTCGGCCTGGGAAGAAGGTGTACAGACCGGCGGCTACATTCAGTACGTTCGGCTGTTCGGGCTGGTAGGACTTTTCGTGCTGTTGCTGGCCTGCATCAATTTTATGAATTTGAGCACGGCCCGCTCTGAAAAACGGGCTAAGGAAGTCGGGATTCGCAAAGCCGTCGGATCGGAACGCAGTCAATTGATAAGCCAGTTTTTCAGTGAGTCGCTTCTGGTTGTTGGCCTGGCATTCGTCGGGGCTATGCTGCTGATTCTGGTTGCGTTACCCTGGTTCAATACCATAGCCGACAAGCGTCTTACCTTACCCTGGACCGAAGCTCCGTTCTGGCTGGTTAGTCTGGGTTTTATCGGCATCACCGGCCTGTTGGCGGGCAGTTATCCCGCATTCTATCTATCCTCGTTCCAGCCCATCAAGGTTCTGAAAGGGCTACGGATTAGAACGAGTGGTCTGGCGACTTCACCCCGTAAAGTACTGGTCGTCGTTCAGTTTACGGTTTCTCTGACACTCATTATCGGGACCATCATCGTATATCGGCAGATTCAGCATACCAAAAATCGGCCGCTCGGCTACGACAGTAATAGCGTAGTCATGATGGAAATGCTGTCGCCAGCCTTCTACGGCAAATATGATCTGCTAAAAACCGAACTAACCAATGCGGGTGTCATTCAGAATATGGCCGAATCGTCCAGCCCGCTCACGGGCGTATGGTCGAACGATAGTGACTTTAGCTGGCCTGGCAAAGACCCTTCCCTCGACCCGGATTTTTCGAAAATTTTTGTTACGCATGATTATGGTAAAACGGTAGGCTGGCACGTCAAGGAAGGCCGTGATTTTTCGCGAGCGTTCACCACCGATTCATCAGCGATCATCGTTAACGAAGCGGCCGTAAAATTCATGAACCTCAAACACCCGATTGGTACAGTTGTCCGGCGCGGGGGACGATTCGATCCCCGCACAAAGGATTTTACCATTGTGGGCGTTGTCAAAGACGTGCTGGCCGAATCGCCCTACGAACCGGTGAAGCAGGCGATTTACTTCATGGATTATGAGTACGCCAACTGGATTGTTCTTAAGCTAAACCCCAGCCGAAGTGCGCGCGAGTCGCTGGCCACTATCGAGGCAACGTTCAAGAAATACGTACCATCGGCTCCGTTCGTGTATTCATTTGCCGATCAGGAATTTGGCAAAAAATTCGCGTCTGAAGAGCGCATCGGTACACTGGCGGGCGGCTTTGCCGGACTGGCCATTCTCATTTCCTGCCTGGGTTTGTTTGGCCTGGCTTCGTTCACGGCCGAACAACGCACCAAAGAGATTGGGGTCCGCAAAGTACTGGGCGCCAGCGTCCTGAATGTGTGGGTTCTTCTCTCGAAAGATTTCGTTGGGTTGGTCCTTGTCTCCTGCCTGATCGCCGTACCCATAGCGTACTATTACCTCAACGAGTGGCTGAACGATTACCAGTATCGCACCACTCTATCGTGGTGGGTTTTTGCGGCTGCCGTGCTGGGTACAATAGCGATCACGTTGTTGACCGTATCCTTTCAAAGTATTCGGGCGGCCTTAGTGAACCCGGTCAAATCGCTCCGTAGTGAATAAACCCCTACCACCATGTTGACTAACTATCTCAAAATCGCCTGGCGCAGCTTAGTAAGGAATCGCCTGCTTAGTTCAATTAACGTGGTAGGTCTATCGCTCGGCATGACCTGCTGTATCCTTGTCGGTTTGTGGGTGCAGGAAGAATATAGCGTCAACGGTTTCTATCCAGACCTCAATCGACTGTACTTCGTTCGGTTAACCGACAGTACCAATACGGGCGAAGTGACACCGGGTGCTCTGGAGCAGGCTATGACTCAAACTGCTCCGGGGATAGAAGCTACTACCCGGTTTACCGTCTGGAGTAACGACTTTCTGCTTCGCGCCGGCAATCGATCGACGAAGAAAGTAGGCAATTACGTCACTAGTGGTTTCTTCTCCCTTTTCAGCTATCCCGTTTTACAGGGAGACCCACAGGCAGCCATTCAACAACCCGACGCCATTGTCGTTACGCGCACGATTGCGCAAACACTGTTCGGCACGACACAAGCCGTTGGGCGCACGCTGCAACTCAACAACGAGAAGTTTTTCCGCGTCGGTGCTGTCATCGAAGATATCCCTCAGCATTCAACGGTTCGTTTCGACTGGATGGTCAATCTTAAGGCGACAGACGCAGACTGGAACAATTATATGTTTCTGACCTATGCCAAACTGAAACCGAACGTCAGTCAGGCACAGGCCGAAGCCAGTCTGCACACGTTGGTTGGTCGTTATGTGCCGAAGGCCAAGGAATATCCTGTTCTTCAGCCACTCAGCGATGTATACCTGTATGGCAATTACACCAACGGACAACCGTCGAGTGGGCGTATTAGCTACGTCCGAACGTTTAGCCTTATCGCTGTGCTGATCCTGCTGATATCCTGTATCAACTTCATGAATCTAGCAACGGCCCGCTCAACGCTACGGACTAAAGAAATCGGTGTCCGCAAAGTAGTAGGCGCAACGCGACTCTCGTTGATTGGCCAATTCATCAGCGAATCGCTTGTACTGAGTCTGGTTTCGGCCTTACTGGCGGTTGGTCTGACCGCGCTGTCACTACCCACCGTCAGTTCACTCATCGACAAGCCATTGTCCGTTGATTTTTTGGCCTACCGATTCTGGTTGGGCCTTTTGCTGCTCGTTTTCCTGACGGGCCTGCTGGCAGGTAGCTACCCGTCGCTGGTTCTGTCAGCATCAAAGCCGGTGGAAGCAATCAAACAAGTGCTGCTACGACAGTCAGCAGGCGTCAGTTTCCGTCGGATACTGGTTGTCTTCCAGTTTTCACTTTCGCTTTTCCTGATTATCGGCATGCTGGTAATTGGGCAGCAAATGCGTTACGTCCTCACGAAACAGCTCGGTCTGGACCGACAGCATGTAGTCTGCGTTCCGGTCGAGGGCGAAGCATACAAAAACGTGCTGGCCATACAGGAAGAACTCCAACGTCACCCTGCTATCAATGCTGTCAGTTCATCAGGCGAACTACCCATTCATATCGGTAGTACAGGTGCGCCCGATTGGCCGGGACGGGTGCCCGACGCTCCCAACACTGTATCAGCCATGAAAGTAGGCCCTAACTTTCTTCGGACAATGGGCATACAACTCCTGGCCGGACGAGACTTTGTGGCTGGCGACACGATGAACTATCTGGTCAATGAATCGGCCGCCCGGATGATGAACCTGAAAGAGCCAGTTGGTACGGAAATCACATTCCAGCGCGGCAAAGGCCACATCGTTGGTTTGCTGAAAGACTTCCATTTAAACTCCCTGCACGAACCGATCCGCCCCCTGATTCTCAGTTATTACCCGAAGTGGACGAATTTCTTTCTCATCAAAACACAACCGGGGCAAACACAGGAAGCGCTTCTTACTACAAAACAAATAATTCATCAATTCAACCCAGGCTATCCGTTCGTCTATTATTTCTTGGATCAGGAAT
>JAKONH010000289.1 GCA_022702045.1 Spirosomataceae bacterium | reverse complement strand
TGAACAGTCGACGCTGACTGCGCCAGAACATAGCTGGTAACAGTGACCAGTAAACTGGCTACTAGCGTGCTTACGATCTTCATTTCATGCGGTATACTTCGCTTCCCGCCAACAGGAAACAGCCCAGACCGTAGTCTTCGAAATCGGGTTTGCTATCGTAGGTAACGGGTTGTCCGTCTTTCGGCTCTTTACCCGTTCCCTGCACATAGCCCAGAAAGCCATCGGGGTGCAGGGCATCGGTGACCATAGCCTGCCACGCCCGGACGATGCGCGGTCGGTACGTTTTTTTATCAAGCAACCCTTTATTAACCCCCCACGCCATGCCATACGCAAACAGCGCCGTGCCGGTCGTTTCCTTCCCGCCGAAATGCGTTGAATCGTATAGGCTGACGTTCCAGAAGCCGTCTGAGCGCTGTAGGGGCGCTATGGCCGCCATTATCGTCTGGTACATCTGTTCGTATTCAGCACGGTGCGGAGCCGTTTTAGGCATGATATCGAGTACGCGAACCAGTGCTGCTACGACCCAGCCGTTTCCCCGCGCCCAGTAGCAGTTCTGCCCGTTTGGTTCCTGATACGGTGCTACAAAATCTTTGTCGCGCCACCACAGCCCGTCGGCGGGATTGAACAGACCATTCCCTCCCTCCACCGTCTTACTGTGGTTGTAGAGCTGGAACATCTTCTCATAGTATCCGTTGGCTACCGCAGGCTGATCGGCATATAGCACCCCCAGTTTAGCGTAGACGGGCATCGCCATTTGCAGCGCATCGATCCAGGTCCAGTCGTTATTGTCGGGGCTGGCGACCCGACTGTCGATGCAGGTTTTTATTGCCTGTATCTGGTCTGGCTGGCGGTCGAGCTGGTACAGATCAAGATATGTTTGCCCGCAGCATTGATCGTCGGCATTTTTCGTCTGCACACCCGATCGCAGCCCCCATTGATGCTGCTGCCCCCAGTCGACGGCATAGTCGCGATAGCGGGTTTGCGGGTCGATACCGTATAGCGCCATCAGACCTTCGTAGTAGACAGCCCGCGTCCAGATATGGCTGGGGCGGGTTTTGTTGGTGACGATTTCCTTGCCGGTATCCGGCCATTTGGCCATAAAATAATCGTTGGCGCGGGCCATATTGCGCAATATGGCCGTTTTTTTGAGGGAGGGTTGTGCGTGGCTTTGCAGGCTACAGACCAGCAGCAGAAGCAGGTAACGCATACATGAACGTGGGTGGAATAACGTGTTAGCTTAAAACCGAAATTGATCGCTGGCATACTTATGTACTGGGTGTCCGCAACGTATTTCCCGGTTCGTTCGTACAGAAAATACGGAGTCTAAACCATGCGAATACCAGAGGAATCGCTTGTATTTTTCACCGATTCGCTGACATATGGTCATGACTTTTTGTACTATTCTACTATTTGAAAACTTTTCAGTAGAAAGGACGGGTTTTATGCTTGTAGATACAGGAAGTCTGAACAGGCTCAAATCTGTTTGATACTAAACAAATTACACAAAACATGGAACTGTCACAGGTAGTAAGACACGACAATCGGCTGGAAGCCACCTGGACTAGTGTTTGCACTTTTCTTCGTCAATATAGTTCAGGAATGAGTAAACGATACACCCCTATCTTCGAGTCGCTCGCGCGATTGGCTACCCCCTTTGGTGGCAATGTGCTGGCGGGCGCTCAGGAGCAGGCACGCACCCGCACGTTTTTATCCCAGCAGGAAGTTCGAGAGCAGGTAGACCGATTAACACGCGAGATTGCCCGACTAAACATGCAGGTATCGGCAGCAGATCGTTTTGAAAAGCCAACGGAGGTACGCACAACGCTGCCTACTGATTCGCAGCCTATCGGCCTCGACCGGTTTCGGCAGGAAACCCCCAATACGCCAGCCGCCTGATAACTCGGATAAGCAACTATAGCGTCGTACCTTTACATAGCGAACGGGCTAAAGCGCCTGCTCGACCGACGCATGATTCTGATTGAAAATACCTGTATCAGCGACGACGTTGCTGAGAAATTTTTTGTCTGCAACCTTGACAAGTGCAAGGGAGCCTGCTGCGTAGAGGGCGACATGGGTGCCCCGCTCGAAGGCGACGAACCGGCCATTCTCGACCGGATTTATCCCGACATTAAACCGTTTTTATCGCCCGAAGGCATTGCCGAAATCGAGCGACGGAGGGGCGGCTACGAACCCGACGGTGAGGGAGGCTACGTAACCAACACGATCAACAACCGGGAGTGTGTATACGCCACCTGGGACGAGCGCGGTATCCTCAAATGCGGTATCGAGGAGGCTTACAACCATGGCAAGACAGACTGGAAAAAGCCGGTCTCCTGCCACCTGTACCCGATTCGTGTCACCAAGTACGAGTCGTTTCACGCGCTCAACTACGACCGATGGCCCATCTGTAGCCCGGCCTGCGGTTTTGGCGAACAGCTTAACGTCCCGATTTACAAGTTCGTCCGGGAAGCATTAGTCCGGGCTTACGGCGAAGAATGGTACGGGCAGCTAACAAAAGCTATCGAAGAGAAAGAAGGTAAGTAAACGACACGGGGCCGATCATACTGATCGGCCCCGTGTCTATTTTAGTAGAGACGCGATCGCACCAGCGACCCGGCCTTCGCGTCTCCCCGCCGGATGGCCTTTACTGACGTAGGCTATCGGCTGGCGCGGGATAAGACGCGATCCTTCGCGTCTCTACAGCAGCGTCGCCTGTATCCGTACGTTCCGTACCACTTCATCGCAGCTGGCGCAGGCAAGAGCTCCCTGCTGATGATACCACCGGCAGTTTGTCCGGATAGCGCAGGCGCCCAGCGTCCCCTCTGCCTTCCGGTTCATGGCGTCGACCACTTTACCAACCAGGCTACATCCAGACTGTCCCGAATCCCAATGCCCACAGCCCGACTTGGCGCAGTTACTGGCAAAACGAAACCGCTCTTCCGGTGCCCGGCCCTGCCGGGCTTTGTCAACAAACGTCTGATCAACAACAATAGGCTGATCAAGATACTCGATTTGACCGGCGGCATTCTGTACACCGAACAGAGCGGCACCAGGTTTGGCAATTGAACTGGGGCAGAGGAGGGAAGACATCAGTAGGAACGTTTAGTGGCGGTCAGACGACTAGAAAGGCAGATTTTGGGGATCGAGCCACAGGCCCAGAGGCATGAAGGGTAACTGACTGATACTAATCCCACCGTTCACCTGCTCCAGCAGTTCCGGATTGGCCTGACCCTGCTCATCCAGCTGTGCAAGCTGGTTCATAAGGTCTTCCTGACTGGTAGCCTGATTTTTAAGCGCGTCGATTTTGGTAGTCATCTGATTTTTCATGATTGATTCTGGTTATTTGGTTTGTCTTTGTTTTCGAATCAAAGGTCCGGCAAGGGCGGTTTGTAAGCCATAACAACCCGTTGTATCCGAGTCGATTAGCGACTGATTTAATCGATTTGGTTATACACACTGCTGACGCAGGGCCGTGATCAGCAAATCGGGCAACGCCATATCAATCAGGTCGGCCAGGTTAATCTTGTAGAGTGACGAAAGCTGTTGCAGGACAGACAGCGACAGTTCGGTTCGCCCGGTTTCCTTCTTACTGTAAGCAGCCTGACTGACACCCAGGTGAAAGGCAACGTATTCCTGGGGATAGCCGTGAATTTCGCGCAGTTTGCGGAGTTTGGTCGATATAGGATGCATGTTATTTTGGTAGAAAAAGTAAGCTGTTCGTGTTCGATTGATACAAATGAATACATCGAGTAAGCGGGTGCGAATTTATTTCGACCAATGCGTCACTACTTTCGACCAATGCGGGCTATCCGACGCTATATTTAGCGCAACAGTACTCCCTATGAATCGCTTATTATCCTGCTATCTGCTCGACGACGAGTCACCGGCTCACGTTATCCTGTCGAAATACATCAGTCGACTACCGTACCTCGCGCTCGCCGGACAGAGTTACGATCCGTTTGAGGGGCTCGATCAGGTACAGGCGCTCAAGCCCGATATACTCTTTCTGGATGTCGAGATGCCGTTTATGACCGGTGTCGAATTTCTGAAGGCACTACCGCAGCCCCATCCGGTAGTGGTGATGGTTACCGCATCGCCCCAGTTTGCTGCCGACACCTATAATTTCGACGCCGTCACGCACTACCTGCTCAAGCCAGTAGGCTTCGACAAATTTCTGGAAGCCATCAACCGGGTAACTAAACGGCTTGGTTTTACCCCCGATCCTGCTGCATCGGTTCCGATAAGCCCCCCCGTCCGTACACCGCCCCCGTCCATCGACAGCCGCGAAACGGTACCATATTTTCTAATCAAGGAAGATAAAAAACTAGTTCGGGTAGCCCCTGAAGACATCGTTCTGGCGGAAGGCATGAAAGATTATATAAAGCTTCACTTAACCTCCCGTGTACTGATTACACACATGACGATGAGTAAGCTGGAAGGCATGCTGCCGCCGTCTCAGTTTCTGCGTATCAACCGGTCGTATCTAATCCGGCGACAGGCGATCAAAGAGATCGACGGCAACACCATCACGACACTCGATGGCAAGCAGGTAACCATTGGTGTTACCTACCGTGACCGTGTCATGGAAGCCCTGAAGCACAATATACTATAACACAAGGTGGACAAACCACCGTCAGGCCCTTTGAATTCAGGGGTGACGGTGGTTTGTCAGAGCGAACTTATTGGCTCACTTTGCTACCGTAGCTTCTGGTCTCCGTCTCGTTTAGTTGGTTGACTCCCCACGTCTGTACAGACATGCAATTCCTTCATCACCAAGGACCTGGGCGTTTTTTGGACGAGTACCAAGCAAAATTCTGACGCTCATCTTCATGAACTCCCCTGCCATTGCCCCGCCCCGGTTGATTGCCTTTATCCAGCGCCACTGGACTCAGATTCGCCCGTTACTGCATGTTATGTGCTGGCTACTACTATACTTACTACTATTACGCCCAACGACGCCAAGAATTTTCAATGATAACGCACTTGTTATTAATACAGTACTAATTGCGAGCTTGCTGGAAACTATAGTCATCCATTACTTTGTCAGTCTAGTTGTATTTCCTAAATTTCTATACAGACAAGCCTACCTTAAGTCAGCCACTATATTCTTACTGCTTTTCTTCTTCGTTTACCAGATTAACACTATCCTTTTCAATTATCTATCCATAATCAGCGATCAGATAGGTACCGACCATAAACCAACGTACGCGGTCACTATCGCTCACATGGTTCAACAAGCTGGCTTTTGGGGCTGCTTTACTGATCTACGTGCAGCACTGTGGAATCTATCGTTTGGTTTATTTTTACCTATTCTAACACTCATTACTCAAGGCTTTAACGACTTGATTCGCTATCAGAGACGCCTTGTGGAAGCTGAACGAGTCAGGCTTATGCTTGAGGTTGACTTTCTCAAATCCCAGGTTAACCCCCACTTCCTCTTCAATACCCTTAACAGCGTCTACGCCCGCATCTTCGAGGCCGATCAGCAAGCCGCCGACCTGGTCCTGCACCTGGCCGAGCTGATGCGCTACAACCTCTACGAGACCGATCAGCCACGCATCAGCCTCGACAAAGAACTGGCCTACATTCAACACTACCTCGACCTGGAACGAAACCGACTCGCCGACCAGCCCGTGATCATCGACTATGAGCAGAGCGGCCAGCCAGCTCACTACCAGGTTGCCCCCCTGCTGCTGATTGCCTTTGTAGAGAATGCCTTTAAGCACGGAGTGAAGGGGGCTATCCAACCCGCCTACGTGCAGGTGCGGGCGGAGCTAGACCCCACGGGGCGTTTTGTCTTCACCGTTGAGAACAGCCT
>JAKONH010000288.1 GCA_022702045.1 Spirosomataceae bacterium | reverse complement strand
TGAATCAATCGCAATACCCGGCCGAACACCGATTGATGTTCCGGCCGTACTTGTCACCGACTGAATACCGCACGTGCTCTGGATGCGGGTAATGCGGAAAGTCGTGCTTTGCCGGGGCCGCACCCGAATCGTCGTTTCGTTGGTTTCCGTTCCGAAATCGCCAATCGGCACCGACAGGCTGTCGTTCAGCACAACCTCACCCGGCCCGCGTCCGTTGAGCGCCACGCGCAGCGGTACCGTCTGCCCCATATCGATCGTCGTCGGTGCCGTGAGTATCTGTGCCGTAACACCCGGCGAAACTCGTACGGTAGCCGTACCGGGGTCACTGCTGATGGCGGGCGATCCGGCGATTACCTGTACGAAGTACGTAGCGGCTCCGTCGGTCGTGACGCCGGCAGGTATGACCGCCTTCAGCCCGCCGACAACGGGCGTTGCATCGAGATCATAGTACGTATCGGCAGCCGTGGCGCTTTGCGAAAACGGATTACTAGTTGTTAGGCGAATTTTAATCGGCGTGCTACTCCCAAACGCTTCACCTGTCTGGGAATATGCTACCGAAATTGTCCCGCCAGTACAGACTACCGTCGGCGTTACCGACACCGTTTTAAACGACACGGTGTTGACTGATACTGACGCCGTACCAGTACGTTTACCTACCCCACAGCTATTCTGAACCGCCCGGATTGTATAAGTACCCGATGTTTGTGGATTAATCGTAATACGCTGCTCGAACGCATCGGCACAGCAATTCGCCAGGGTATGCTGACTTCCGTCGCTAAGCGTAATGCTGATCGGGGCCGTACCCTGCCCGATCGTCCGTAATTCATAGGGTTGCCCCGGATTGACCAGCGGAATCGGCCCGTTGACAAGAGTTACCGACGCGGGGGACTGAATGGTGCTGAACCGTTGCCAGTCGCTGGTTGCAGCCGGGCTGGTGCTGACGATACGATACTGATAGCGGCTACCATCGGTAAAGCCGGGCAGCGTAGCCGGTAGTTGCAGCTGGGCCGGGCTAGCCGTAACGGTTGCCGACGTCAGGACAACTTCGCCAGTAGTGCTGTTTCGTAGTTGTACACTAAAGACGTTATCGGCCGTAAATCGCCCCTGCACGGTAAATGGTATAGTCAACGACGCCCCCAAACAGATCGGATCACTGATGGTAGTGGGATCAATACGTTGCCCAAACAGCCTGCCAGCCGGCAACAGACAACTGATGAGTAGTAACCCAATGAGTAGATATGATCGCATGAGAGAGGATAGGGCCAAAGCCGGAGACTGGCTATGAAACCGCAAACTACGGGCCAGTTTACGGAGTACCAGCTACTGTTTACGGAAGCCCGTTTACGGTGTGCTGTAGTCAGCCGAGAAACGGTGCAACCCAACCCCATAAACCGATGCTACACACCGAAAACCGCAAACCAAACAGGCTAAACCGACCAAACTCCCCGCCTGCTTTGTAATTTTACGGTTTCATCAACACCCGCGGTTTGTAATTCGTCATCTGCCCGGTTCCCTTGACCGGCAACTAGTTGATTGCATGATTATCCCACTGGCGCAACGCGCTGATCAAACACAGGAGTATTACTTCTCGGTAAAGCTGGCTGAAGTACGTCAGTTACTGGCGCAGGGCCACGACGTGATCAACATCGGCATCGGCAATCCCGACATGATGCCCTCCGAGACTACCCTCGACGCGCTGACTAAATCAGCGCAACAACCAACCGCTCACGGGTATCAATCCTATAAAGGTACCCCCGCGCTACGACAGGCTATTGCTCGATTCTACGCGCATACATATGGCGTTACGCTTGATCCCGAAACGGAATTACTGCCGCTGATCGGCTCTAAAGAAGGCATCACGCACCTGTCGCTGACGTTTTTAAATGAAGGCGATGGGGTGCTCGTACCCGAACTGGGTTATCCAGCGTATCGCGCCGTTAGTCAGATGGTTGGGGCACGGGTGCAGGAATACCCACTGCTCGAACACGCGGGCTGGCAACCCGACTGGGCCGCACTGGCTGAACTCGTACAACCGGCCGGTTCGCCCAATCCGACAAAGCTGCTGTGGCTCAACTACCCGCACATGCCGACGGGTGCGCCCGCGACAAAAGCCTTGTTTGAACAGGCAGTCCGGTTCGCCAACGATCACAAGGTTCTGCTCTGCCACGACAATCCGTATAGCCTGATTCTGAACAAGAAAGCGCCGATCAGTCTGCTTTCCATCGACGGAGCAAAGGCCGTATCGGTCGAACTAAATTCGCTCAGCAAGTCGCATAACATGGCGGGCTGGCGCATGGGCTGGCTGGCAGCTGCCAAACCCTACATCGACGCGGTATTGACCATCAAGAGCAATGTCGACTCCGGTCAGTTTAAGCCGCTGATGGATGCCGCCACCGAAGCCCTGGCCAACTCAGACGATTGGCACCGTGCCCGCAATGCCGTATATCAGGGCCGGCTCGACGCGGTACACGCCCTACTCGATACGCTTGGTTGCACCTACGCAACCGATCAGGAAGGGATGTTTATCTGGGCCAAATTACCCGATAGCGTTACGTCGGCGGAAACACTGGTCAATCAGTTGCTGTACGAAAAACATATTTTCATTGCTCCCGGCTTCATCTTCGGCCCCAAGGGCAAGCGCTACATCCGCGTGTCGCTCTGTGTGCCCAAAGAACGCATCGAAGAAGCCGTTAACCGCTTGCAAGCATGACAGTCTCCATCGTTGGTATCGGCCTGCTTGGCGGGTCGTTTGCTCTGATTCTTCGCGAGAAATACCCAAAAATGCGGTTTGTCGGCGTCGATACGTCGGTTGTCAATGGGCAACTGGCCCTGGCGAAAGGTATTGTCGACGACGTACTACCGCTGGACGAAGCCATTGCCCAGAGCGAACTAGTCGTGCTGGCGACGCCCGTCAACGTGCTAATGAACTTGCTGCCGACCATCCTCGACCAGCTCCCACCCAACGCGACGGTCGTTGATCTAGGGTCGACGAAAGGGTTGATCTGTGAGATTGCCGATGCACACCCCCGGCGGAGTCAGTTCGTGGCGGCCCACCCGATGGCCGGCACAGAAAACTCCGGCCCCGGTGCGGCCTTCCGCGATTTGCTTCCCGGTAAAAACCTCATCATCTGCGACCGGCAGAAAAGTGCACCGGATAGCCTAGCGCTGGTTGAAAGTCTGTTCCGTGATGCCGGTATGCGCTTGTTCTACATGACGCCAAAAGAGCACGACCTGCATCTGGCGTATGTGTCGCACCTGAGCCATATCAGCGCCTTTGCGCTGGGCCTTACCGTACTGGAAAAGGAAAAAGACGAGCGGGCTATTTTCGACATGGCCAGTACTGGCTTCAGCAGTACGGTCCGGCTGGCGAAAAGCTCCCCGCAGATGTGGGCCCCTATCTTCGATCAGAATCGCGTCAACGTTTCCGATGCGCTGACGGCTTACATCGAGTTTCTCCAGCAGTTCAAGAAAGTCATCGATGAGCAGGATGTCTCGGCCTCGCTCGACTTTATGCAGCAGGCCAACGTTATCCGCCGGGTACTAGACGGTATTGAGAAGAAGTGAGCGTAGAAGAAAGACGTAAGAAGAAAGAAGCTGGTGCATTCCGGTCTTTCTTCTTACGTCTTTCCTCTTTCTTCGCTACCTTACTGTACCTTAATCACCTTGCGCACAGCACGTTCGGCACCCTGCCGGACATCCAACAGATACAGACCGGTTGGCAGTGCGCTGGTATCGATGCGCTCCCGCAATCGCTGCGCTGGCTTTTCAAACGCGGTTTGCTTGTGGATACGACCGGTCGACGCGTCGTAGAGCAGCGCTGTTACGGGGCGGCTATCCGCATTATCAATCGTTAATTCAATATAGTCGGTAGTGGGATTCGGGAATACCTGAAGCGAGCCAAGTGACGGTTCGATCACCTCGGCAGCCGTCCGGGCGCCCGATGCGGGGGCGACCAGTACGAAGACCGGTGTCTCACTCACTGCAACCTTCACCTTGCCATTGCTACCCGGCACCAGCGTCGTCACCGTCATGTCGTCGCTGCCAATCTTCGGCGTGTATAGTTTCACCGAACCAGTACCTACCGACAGCTCATAGGCTGCTGTACGTCCTTTTTCATCGGGCACCACCAGCATGTACGCCTGACGCGTCTGTCCGTTGCTTGTCAGTTCGTAGCGATCGACCAGCGGGTCACTGTTCAGTGTTTCTTTGTATGTATAAGAACCGAGCAAGTTTTTCACCTGATACAGATAGTCGGCAGCAGGCTTGCGGGTCTTGTTATCATTGATCAGCCCCATCGAATAGAACTGCACCGGAATAGCCGCGTTATCGTCGTGCATCTGGTAGAAAAACAGGCGATCAATGCCAATACGGCTGTACATGAGCGCCGTCCGCAGAATCCAGTCAGCCTGTGTCTGCTCGACGGTTTTACTGCCGATTGGCATAGCCCGGAACGGACTTCCTTGGTTCTGATCGTAGCCCGCTTCGGTAATCCAGACCGGCAGATTGTATTGTTGGCCAATCGCTACGAAAGCCGCAGCCTGCTCGCCCGTACCCGATAGTTCAGGCGCAGCCCCCCGCGAACCGCCACCGCTCTGCGACGATTTGGCGTCGTTGGAATACAGGTGTTGATTAATGATATCCCAGCAAAGGTTAATCGAGCCGTCGGCTTTGTAGCCCCGGAATTCTTTACACCAGTCGATCATAGCCCGGAGATAGTCCGTCGATGAGGAGGCAATACCACCGATCACTACCTTGACCGACGGATCGGCGTTTTTAGCGCCAACGCCCGCTCCCAGCGCATTTTTGTGTCCATCATAGAACGCCGACTGGTTAGCTGCATACTCCCGAGCCGACTGATACGCCTGCCGTCCTTTCCAGGTTTTATCGCGCTCGTTGTCACACTCGATGTAGCTGATCAGGCCCAAGCCTATTTTTACCGTGTTCACACCCGCCCACGTTTTCACCGAGCTTACCTTAACCAGCGACGGATCGATGTTCTTGTTGTGGCCGTAGCGCGCCATGTATTGAAAAGCAACCTTCGCCTGCTCAATGTAGGAAGCAGGAGCGCTTAGGTCGCGGCCGTACACGGTTGGAATGTTCTCGTAATCACGCTGTCCGGCCGGGTAAGTATTCTCCATCCACTTCGGAATGGTTTTCAGACACGCCAGCACATCGACGTTCTCCGCCTTCATCCGTTCGTACATGGCGTCGTAGTTCCAGCTACCGCTGAGCGTGGGGTTGAATGTGTACTCACCCTGTGTCGACTCCAGCTTTTCCCAGTCCATGTAGTGCCGAATTGCCGAGAAGTTTTTAACGGCCTTTACGCTTGGTTCATCAACCTGCCAGGGTGAGGTTGCCTGCTCGACGTTCCATTCGAACGCGTTCACGCCAAACTGCTGCGCCAGTGGCGAAGCCGATGTCCGTACAGCTGTACGCAACGCACTGACCGGCGCTACATAGGTACCATATAACTCGAGTTCGTTCGGATAGGCACCCGACGTGTTGATGACGAGATAGCGGGCATTCTTAACCGTTGTCTTAACCGAATAATCAGTCATCTGACCAGGGTCCGGTCCCACCCAGGCGTTGTATTGCGTACCGATAAACTTCGCAATCGGCACCCGCTTCCAGTCGTCTGTAATGACCGACAGCGTCAGTGGCGCTTCTTCATTCGTACCCTGACCATCATAGAACCGAACTCGGTCGATAACCATCGTTTCGCCGGGATTCAGCGGGTAATAGGCATCATAGTTCGTCAGGATTTTGCCCCAGCCCGTATTGACGGGTTGATCGGTGCGGCTATCGAACAGACCCTCTAGTCCGTTCGTGGTATTGTTGACCTGATACCAGCGCGCAGCTTCGATAGGAATTTTAAGCGATTGTACTACCGTGGCAACCGTTGTCGATGCAACAGGCGTTGTAGTTGCGGTTGTTGTCGAAGCAGGGGGTGTGGTGACGACAGGGGTCGATGAAACCGGCGTCGCCGTCGCAACTGTTGTGCCAAACACTTTAATTTTCTGCGGGAAATTATTGCCGAACTTCCGCACAACGATTGCATCGGCCTGTAGCGGAGTTGTAGGCTTCATCTCTACCCACCGCATGTAGTCGCGCCCTTCAAATTTACCGATCAGCGTTTTCCGCGTACCATTCAGTGCGTACAGCTCGGCTGGCTGATTGATAAACACGTCTTCGTAGTCATACAGCGACAACCGCGTAATTTTGCAGGTTTTACCTAATTTGAGCGTTACCTCGATGTATTTCAGATTACCCTGCCACGCCTTTGGAATCAGATCGTTCACATTATCATTTAACCAAGGCCTGAAGTCCTGATCTGTCTTTTCACTAGTGGCAACCGACACACGTGGGATGGCTTCTTCAGTCTGTGCCTGCGTGAACAAAGGGGTTGTGAGCAGTAAAATACCAAGTAGTAGTTTTCGCATAGGTACCTGTCTTTTCCACTTATAGAGGGTCTGCTACTATACATCCCAAATAGATTGCCATTTGTCGAATAAATAACGAATAAATTTACTTTTTAACACATACCATAAACTTAACACAACCAACAGAGTATATAGGATAAAGGGTACATACCTAATTCGTTCAGTTGTATAATGCCAGTGCGATTACAAATTGATGTATCTACCTGATCTGTTGAACAGTTTGGGCAGCTGGCTAGTCATAGAAGAGAACAAAGTACACAAAACCTATGCAAGCCAACATACAACAACCGGCGCTCGAAGCCGGCACGATCACCCTAGGTGGCGACCTAACCGTCAACCGAATGGCTTACGGTGCTATGCGTATCACCGGTGACGGTATTTGGGGACCGCCCAGAGACCATGACGAAGCCATTCGAGTCCTGAAACGTACGCTCGAACTGGGTATCAACTTCATCGACACCGCAGACAGCTACGGACCCTACGTATCGGAGGAACTGATTGCCGAAGCGCTGCACCCCTACCCCGACGGACTGGTCATTGGTACCAAAGGGGGCTTGCTACGCACCGGTCCGAATCAGTGGCCGGTAGACGGTAGCCGGAAGCATCTGGAAGAAGCACTGGACGGCAGTCTGAAGCGCCTGAAACTGGACCGTATTGATCTGTACCAATTACACCGCTTCGACGACAAAGTACCTGCGGAGGAATACCTCGGCTTTCTACAGGAGGCACAGCAGGCGGGCAAGATCCGGCACATCGGTCTGTCGGAAGTCGGTGTCGACCAAATCAAACAGGCACAGCAGTATTTTGACGTGGTATCCGTACAGAACATGTACAATTTCGGCCAGCAGAAATGGAACGATGTGCTAAAATTCTGCGAGCAGGAGAATATTGCTTTTATTCCGTGGTATCCACTGGCGAGTGGTAACCTAAGCGCTGAAGAAGCAATCCGTAAGGTAGCCGAGCGGCACGGCGCTACCGATTACCAGGTAGCGCTGGCGTGGCTTCTGGCTGCTTCGCCGGTTATGCTGCCAATAGCAGGAACGTCGTCAGTCAAACACCTGGAGGAAAACGTACAGGGCGCAACGCTCAAACTGACCGACGAAGACTTCCAGGATATGCCATTACCAAAGTAGTCAAACGTAAAAGGGTCAGGTGATTCACCTGACCCTTTTACGTTTGACTACTTTGGTAATGGTTGAATAATTAAGTGATGGAATGATTGAATAGAAAACGCCTGCGCCAGCCTGTTCAATCATTCCATCACTTAATCACTCAGTAACTTTTATTTCAGCGCGCTCATTTTGTCGGCGGTGGCTTTCAACTCGTTAAGTTGCGTCTGCAGATCTTCTTTGATATAAGCCGGAATGTGGTCTTTTTCGATTGCATCCTGATAGGCTTCAACGGCTGCATTCTCACCGTATTCGACCGAACTCAGTACTGTGCTCCGGTCTTTGCCCGTAACGGCCGATTTGATATCGATCCAGGCGCGGTGGATTTTGCTCGACAGGTCGCTCGTCGTTGCGTCAGAAACGGCGGTGCCGTCGATCCGGACGATATGATCAGCAAGCTGGCTCCGGAACTTCTGGCTTTGAATGATGCTATGGCGGAACAGTTCGTCCAGATCAGCGTCTTTCGTATCTTCGATTGCTTTTTCGTAACCCTGAATCCGGTCGTTGTTGATTTTTACCAGGTCGTTGAGGTCGTCGACAATTTCTTCGTTCTTAATCATGATAGCTGAGTTCAAAATGGTAGTTGGAAACTAGAACAGCCCTGGTCAGCAATTGTTTGTCGATCACGCCGGTTAGGCGCAAAATCAATTGCAGGAACATTAGCTAGGCTGACTCCCGTCGATGCGTTGTCAGAAAGAGCAGAGCAGCGACGCCCGTTTTATTGATCACGTCACCAACACAAAAGCTGATATGGATGACGTTCGTATCGACACCGATCGCTGATAGGATGTAGCCAATCGGGTAAATGCCCCAAAACGTGATAGTTGTCAATGCAACCAGTCGGAACGAACGGTCGAGCGCCGGAACAGCGCCGTACTGCCGATATAGCTTATACAACGTCCAGGGGACAACGGCATAGCCCACGGTTGACACGGCTCCCCAGATAAGTTTGGCGCTCACGATGGCTTCCTGATCGAAAGTCAATTGCTGCTCACCAATGTATCCCGTTACGATCATGAACAGATCGGCCACCATCATCAGCGCAACCGGCCGGGCGATACTGCGCAGCGATACGTTCAGCAGCCGCACCATGGTCAACAGTAGCAACGGGGTCGTGATAGCCCAATCCATATACCGATACTGGCTGACAGCCGGATACGATTCCCGCATCAGGGTCTGCCGGTCTGTAGGATCGACAACAGTAGCTAGTTCAGCCAGCATGTCGCGGTAGAAACCCTGCATCTGGAAATAAGCGAAACCCGCTACCAGGGCGATAACGCCACTCATGATATGCGCCACCTGGTGTTCGGGCTCGACTAACGACCGGGTTGTGAATACGAAAGCGGTCTGCGCCAGAAAAACCAGCCCCGTAACAATCAGGCTGTAATAGGTAAGCATCGGCAGCAAGCCAACCGTGCCTGCCGTTGGAACAAACGTTTCGGATAACTCCATAAAAAAATCGCGTGTAGTATCAGGTTTCCCTGACGCTACACGCGATATCGACTATTTGTTCGACTACTTGATCGTCTGCTTGATGCTGTTCATCTGCTGCTGGGCCTTCGTTGTCAGGTCCTGGGCGTATTTTTTCAGCGTATCGTTGCTGCCGTATTTCAGGTAGGTATTCGCCATATCGATGGCATCCTGCCGCTGATCGAGCATAACCGTCACGAAGTTATTGTCGAAGTTATTGGTCAGCTTGTTCTCCGTGTTCCCCCCCGCCTGAAACTTCAGCGCCATGGCCTTGATGTTCTGGTTCTGCGCCTGCATAAATGCCTGATTGGGGCGCGACGGACGCAGCTGACGAGCCAGATTATTGATCATGTCGATGTCGGCCTGCACGGCGGGAATCATCGTCTGCGCCATTTTACGAAGCGAGGTATCCTTTCCGCTCTGTGCTTCCTGCTTCAGAAGATCAAGCTGTCCCTGGGTTTGCACACGCGCCTGTAGGGCGTAATCGAAATCGGGATCGCCGGTGGGTTCTAGCTTGGTCAGGCGCGACATCATCTGCCGCATGGGTGTGATCACGGCAATCTTGTTGGTGTCGGTAACCGGTTTGCTTGTTGTCGCAACACCCGTTGTGGCCTGTGCGCAGGCTGCCAGCGAGCCAGCGGATAAACTCACTACAAAGAAGCCCAGGATCAGTGGATTTACGTTCGTTTTCATTGCTTTTGCTGAATGGTTATACAACAGGCGACCTTTTTTCGTCGGTCCGCCTAAAAGACAAATGAACAATAAAATGGTTTAACCTGCACTGCGTTTCTACTCCTGTACAAACACCGCCAGGCCGGGCCATTCGGTGCGCAGCAGATCAGCTAGCGCCCGCAAGCCCCACTCTTCGCTGCGCCGATGCCCCACAGCGATAACAGCCATACCCGTCTCATTAACGGCGTCCTGTGCCGGTTTGCGGTACTGTCCGGTCAGGTAAACGTTAGCACCGCGCTCAGCCGCTTCCCGCACCAGTTCGTCCGTCATTGCCCCGACTACGGCAATCCTGTCAACGTCAAGCTGACGGCCTGCTTCGGCCCGATCGTAATTACCGAGTAAGTCTTTAACGTGGTCGAGACATTCGTCGAACTCCTGCCCGTTAATATCGAGTAGCATACCGATAGCGCGTTTGGGCAATGGTTCACCAGTCTTGGTTACCGCCTGTTTGTAGCCAATCGGTTCAAGATCGCTCGTTGCATCGAGTTGCGACGCCAGTGGTTCGCAGTAACCAATCGTCAGCGTTTCATCGAATGGCAGATGGTGATACAGTACCCCTATGTCCGATGGCAACGTGTCTGCCTGTAAATGCCAAGGGCGGTGCAGCCATAGCGCATCGAGTTGTTCCCGCTCGATCCAATCGTCCAGGCCCGCAAATGGTTCCAGGGCAAGTCCTAGTCGGGCAATGGGTCGGCTACCCGGTCGATAAATTCCTCCCTGTTCGTCGGCCGGGTACCGATCGACGGCAAGTTCTTTCCGTAAAAAATCGCTGATGTCGGTGAGCGACAGCGTTATGTTGTTCATTGCGTTGCTGAAACTGGCCGGGCCAGAGTGGTTCGTAGATAACCAGCAACAACCAGTAGAGTTTGTTAATAAATCGTTCACATCGACAAAAAAGGTGCTGGCTGTCAGGCCTGTTTGATTTTCCCATTTTATTCTCGTTACCTTTGTCACCGCATTAGCGCCTTGCACAGGCAGGCCACCTACGCCGATGATTTTCTTTTTGTAAGACCCTCCGCTGGTCTTTTCCTTTCCAGTAAGCCACCCGCCCATCTCCGGTTTTCCCGGTGGTTTTATCCCTGATTCGTTTGTTTATCCTTGCTATGGCCATCGGCCGTAGTGCATCTGTCTGTTCAAATGACCCGATTCATCCGGTTATTCGTGGCCGCGTTGCGCGGTTCCGAAACCAATTTTACGTCCGGTAGCATCAACCGGGCCTTGTTTCTCCTGTCGGTACCCATGATTCTGGAAATGGTCATGGAGTCACTGTTTGCGATTGTCGATATCTTTTTCGTCGCGCAGATCGGTACCGAAGCCGTTGCCACCGTTGGGCTGACGGAATCGGTGCTGACGCTGGTTTATTCCGTTGCCATTGGCTTGAGTACGGCGGCAACGGCGCTGGTAGCCCGGCGCGTGGGCGAAACCGATCGAGCCGGGGCCAGTGCTGCCGTGGGGCAGGTCATCCTGATTTCGCTGGCGTTGGCTGTGCTAATGAGTCTGACGGGCGTGGTGTTCGCCGAGCAGATTTTAGGGGTCATGGGGGGCGACGCGCACCTGATTGCCAGCGGTGTCGGTTTCACCCGCATGATCTTTGCCAGCGCGCCCGCTATCATGCTACTGTACACGCTAAGTGGTTGCCTGCGCGGTGCAGGTCGTGCTTCCGACGCCATGCGGTCGTTGTGGCTGGCCAACGGCGTCAATATTGTGCTGTGTCCGCTGCTGATTTTTGGCTGGGGACCCATTCCCGAATTGGGCGTTATGGGTTCTGCCGTAGCCACAACCATTGGCCGGACGGTCGGGGTACTGTATCAGCTTTACGCACTGACTAAGCCGGACAGTATTGTTCAGATTCGACGCGCGGATGTAACGCCAAACCCGGCCCTGATCCGGAGTTTGCTAGGTCTGGCAGCCGGCGGAACGGGACAGTTTCTGGTCTCATCGGCCAGTTGGGTGTTCCTGACACGAATTCTGTCGACCTTCGGCAGCGATGTTGTGGCGGGGTATACTATTGCTATTCGCATTATTGTCTTCACGATTCTGCCGTCCTGGGGCATGGCGAATGCAGCAGCAACCCTCGTGGGGCAAAATCTGGGCGCAGGGCAGGCCGATCGGGCCGAAACCTCGGCCTGGCGTGCGGCCACCTGTAACATGGTGTTTCTGGCCTTAGTCGGTATCGCCTTTTTCCTCGGCGCGACGACAATTGTACGGCTGTTCAATTCAAACCCGGCCGTTGTCGCGGTTGCCGTCGACGCGCTGCACATTTTCTGTGCGGGCTACGTATTCTTTGCCTATGGTATGGTCCTGAGTCAGGCGCTGAACGGCGCGGGTGATACCCGAACCCCAACAATCATCAACATCGTCAGCTTCTGGCTGGTTGAGATTCCGCTCGCGTACGCGCTGGCGCATACGTTGAACTGGGGACCAACGGGTGTATTCTGGTCTGTCGCGATCAGCGAAACACTGCTGGCGATGCTGGCCATTTTCGCCTTCCGGCGGGGGCGCTGGAAAGGTGTTCAGGTCTAGCGCCGAAGAGCCTGAACATCGTCTGTTTGTATCGAAACTTTTACCTGTGAGGGGCCGTTATTTTTAGCCGGTTTACGCCAATGATTTAAGAAAAAGCCACAGCGAATACGAAACGAATAACTCGTTGATTCGCCATATGGTGGTAGTATCCACCCCTGTTAAAACCGACACACTGTAAACACGAACTACCTTGATCGAAACACATAAACAACCCGAAACCGCTGTACTCGTCGCCCTGATTACGCAAAAGCAGACCGCCGAACAGACGCGTGAGTATCTGGACGAATTGGCATTTCTGGCTGAAACGTCGGGAGTAGAAACCAAAAAGTCGTTTACTCAGAAACTCGACCGCCCCGACACCCGCACGTTTGTGGGCAAAGGCAAGCTGGAGGAGATTCAGCAGTTTATTCTGGCAAATCCCGTCGACACGATCATCTTTGACGATGACCTGACACCCGCGCAGGTACGTAACCTCGAAGCGGAATTTAAGGAGATCAAAGTGCTCGACCGTAGCCTGCTGATTCTGAATATTTTCTCCATGCGCGCGCAGACCGCGCAGTCCCGTGTGCAGGTCGAGCTGGCGCAATACCAGTACCTCTACCCGCGCCTGACCCGGATGTGGACGCACTTAAGTCGCCAGAAAGGGGGAACGGGGATGCGCGGACCGGGGGAAAAAGAGCTGGAAACTGACCGCCGGATTGTAAAAGACCGAATTTCGTTTCTAAAAGAGAAGCTAAGCAAGATCGACAAGCAGAGTCAGACGCGCCGGAAAGAACGCGACCGGCTGGTGCGGGTAGCGCTGGTTGGGTATACCAACGTTGGCAAGTCGACGCTGATGCGGACAATGGCCAAAACCGACGTTTTCGCTGAGAACAAGCTGTTTGCTACCGTCGACTCGACCGTCCGGAAAATCACGCTGGGCAACATACCGTTCCTGCTAACCGATACCGTCGGTTTTATCCGCAAGCTGCCAACCACGCTGATCGAAGCCTTTAAGTCGACGCTGGACGAGGTGCGCGAAGCCGATATTCTGGTTCATGTCGTTGATGTCTCTCACCCCTTGTTCGAAGAACAAATCAGCGTCGTACAGTCGACTTTGGCGGATATTGGCGCGGCCGACAAACCCACGATTCTGGTCTTCAACAAGATGGATCAGTTCGAGCCGAAAGCCGAGTGGCTGGAAACCGTCCTGCCGGCTGAAGACGACGATTTCGACGCGAATCAACCCATGCAGATTGCTGAGATACCGGCAGCGGTAAAGCGTAAGACAGCGCTCGACTTCCTGCGTAAGACGTATCTGACCCAGCAAGCCGACCATGTGGTATTTATTTCGGCGCAAACCGGGGAGAACATCAGCGAGCTACGGGAGCTGCTCTATGACATCGTTCGGGAGAAGCACTACTACATTTATCCGAACTGGATAAATGTCCCGTTATCGGAGTCAGCTGAATTCGGCGACGGTTTGGCAGGTTAAGCGCATTGCGGTATTTTTGTCTGATAGGCCACCAATGACGGTATTATTGGTGGCTTATTCTTGGTTGCGTAGTTCAACGGATAGAATAGACGTTTCCTAAACGTTTGATATGGGTTCGATTCCCGTCGCGACCACAATTC
>JAKONH010000280.1 GCA_022702045.1 Spirosomataceae bacterium | reverse complement strand
GGATGACTTCCGGAATGAGAACGTCCTGCGTGGGTTGCATGGCTTGCCGGTTAATAGAAGGTGCCGCAAAGGTAATTATTATTCAATTAGTCGGGCGTAAGGTCCGTCACTTGCCCTGACTAAGCGTTCGTAACCGAATCTCGGTTAGCCGGCGTTTGGTATCGAGTGGAAAGTCGCCCTTTTGAACCCAATCGAAAAACGAAGGTTCTTTTTTAAACACTTCCAGCACTGGTACCCCCTTATTCTTACCAAAATTGACTACTTCTTCGCCCTTCTCGTTCAGCACAATACGGCCCGCCAGGTCTACGTTCCGGTTAGCGGTTAGCTGATGGAGCATATCAACGTCATTGTTGAAGATTAAATCGGCTCCGTTATCTGCCTTGGCGACCATCCCGACGTACCGCTGCACTTGCGCGTTGAGTACTTCGAGCGTCGCAATCGTGTCCGCTTCGGCTCCGTGGGCGCCAACAAGCTCTTTGTTGCAATAGAATCGGTACGCTGCCGACAGATTGCGGGGCTCCATCAGGTGAAAAATACGCTGGGCATCGATCAGCCGGCGGTTTCTGACGTCGAAATTAACGTCAGCGCGGAGAAATTCTTCGACCAACAATGGCACATCGAAGCGGTTGCTGTTGAAACCCGCCAGGTCGCAGCCTTCCATAAACTGCGCTAGTCCTTTTGCAACGGCCTTAAACGGCGGACAGTCAGCCACGTCATCGTCGTACAGGCCGTGAATCAGACTCGACTCAATTGGAATCGGCATGCCGGGATTGACCCGCTGCTTTTTTGTCATCACCTCGCCGTTAGGCATGGCCTTGATAATGCAGATGTCAATAATCCGGTCTTTAGCGGTATTGATACCTGTTGTTTCGAGATCAAAGAAAGCCAGCGGCTTACGAAGTACAAGTTGATGCGTCATAACCACACCGGTTAGTGGGCCGGTAGTCTACAAAGGTAAAAACCTTTCTCGCTTAAACACCCCTGCCCACCAGATGTAAAAAGGGGAGACAGCCTGGCTGTCTCCCCTTTTTAGTAACGTAATCATGTTTTCCAGGCTAGGCCGTTGGCATCGCGACCAAGGTGGATTTTTTTATCAATAATTCCTGCCGAAATCCTTATACCTGCTGAATAAATTCGTTGGCTTTCCGACGCGACACGTCAACACGATCTCCATTCAACAAGCTGACACTCAATTGCGATTTACCCGTGCTGAACCGATCGGGATGAATCTCGTTCAGATACATCAGGTTGATGATATTTTTCTTGTGTAGCCGAACAAAGATGTTTGCCGGCAGGCGGCTCTGCATTTTCTTCAACGTTAACGATACCATCAACTGACTTCCGTCGGCAAAGTGAAAGAGGGTGTAATTTCCCTCGCCTTCCAGCCGGACAATGCGGTGAGCTGGCATTTTTCGACGAAACCGCCAGAAAGGCAGGGTAAGATCAGGGATGGCAAATTGCTGAGCGATTTGCTCAACATTAGGGCTACCAAGCGGGTGCAGACTCGTTTTCGTTAACGCTTTCATAATTAATAAGTAGTGTGGAATTAATGTAATCAACTGAGGAACAGAGCATAACTGCTCATCCAATTGATACAACAAGTTTAACTCATTATTCAAAACAGAGCAATCAGATTATGTATGAACGGCTGATAAATGAGTATCTCTGTACAAATGGGCATTATTTACACCTGTATTCAGTTACTACTCGTGCAAAATCGAACTTAATACGCCTGATCTGACTTTTTCTTCAATACCTAACGTCTGATTACAGTACATGGCTACCCTGCTCGAATTAGTCGGTAATACGCCGATGGTCGACTTATCACGGCTCAATCCTAACCCAAACATTCGTATTCTGGCCAAGCTGGAAGGTAACAATCCTGGTGGCAGCGTGAAAGATCGGGCGGCTGCCAGCATGATTCAGGGAGCGTTAAGCCGTGGTGAAATTCAACCCGGTATAACGCTCATCGAAGCCACAAGCGGCAACACCGGCATTGCACTGGCTATGATAGCACGGCTGTACGATATTCCGATCGAACTGGTTATGCCCGCTAATTCCACCCGCGAACGGGTACTGACGATGGAAGCGTTTGGTGCGAAAGTCATTCTGACGGAGACCATCGAAGAAGCCCGTGATTATGCCGAGGCACAGGTAGCAAAGGGCGGCTATTTGCTGCTCAATCAATTTGCCAACCCAGATAATTATATGGCCCATTACCGAACGACAGGCCCTGAAATCTGGCGTGACACCAATGGGCAGATAACGCACTTTGTTTCGTCGATGGGAACAACCGGCACGATCATGGGTACCTCGCGTTACCTGAAAGAGCAAAATCCGGCCGTACAGATTGTAGGTTGCCAGCCAACTGACGGTTCATCGATCCCAGGAATTCGAAAGTGGCCGATCGAATACTTACCCCAAATTTTTGACCCGACACGCGTCGACCGGATTATCGAGGTATCAGAACAGCAGGCGACGGAAACCACCCGCCGACTGGCCAGTGTTGAAGGCGTTTTTGCGGGTATGAGCAGCGGTGGGTCGACCTGGGCAGCACTGCAACTGGCCAATGAACTGGCTACCGACGGCGTGACCGATGCGCTGATCGTCTGCATCATTTGCGACCGGGGCGACCGTTATCTTTCGTCGGATCTGTTCGGGTAAGTCAACTGGCGCCGTACTTTTGTCCTATGTACCGCCGATTAATCCTACCGATACTCTTTCGTTTCGACGCCGAAACGATTCACCATTTTGCTACGTCAATGCTGAAACTGGCCTTTGCTGTGCCAGGTATGGCCGCACTATGCCGCAAAGTGTACACGATTGACGATCCACGACTCGCCCGTACGGTATTCGGCCTGACCTTTCCGAACCCGGTGGGCTTAGCGGCCGGATTCGACAAAAATGCCGAACTGGTCAGCGAGCTGAGCGATCTGGGCTTCGGCTTTGTCGAGATTGGTACGGTAACACCCCGTCCCCAGCCCGGCAATCCGCGTCCCCGTCTGTTCCGGCTTAAAGCCGATCAGGGATTGATTAACCGAATGGGGTTCAACAACCGCGGGTCTGGTCCTGCCGCTGGGCGGCTTCGTCAGTTCGCGCAGACGAAAGGTACCCGACGGGTCATCATTGGCGGAAACATTGGTAAAAACAAAGACACGGCCAACGAAAGTGCTCTGTCTGATTACCTAATCTGTTTCCGGGAACTGTTCGACGCCGTCGATTATTTTGCCGTCAATGTCAGTTCGCCTAATACGCCGGGCCTGCGCGATTTGCAGGAGCGGGAACCACTGACCCGGCTGCTGTCGGCATTGCAAAAGGAGAACCATGCACGACCGAAGCCCAAACCCATCCTTCTCAAGATCGCGCCCGATCTGACCAATGGTCAGCTTGACGATATCATTAGCATTGTGGCCGACACGGGTATTGCTGGGGTTATTGCCACGAACACAACGATTAGCCGCGAAGGCCTTGCCACACCCGCAAAAACAGTCGAGCAGATGGGACCGGGGGGCGTTAGTGGTAAGCCTGTCCAAGAACGCTCGACCGAAGTAATTCGGTACTTGCATCAGCAATCGGGCGGCTCATTCCCAATCATTGGTGTGGGTGGCATAAACTCAGCCGATGACGCGCGCGAAAAACTGGCGGCCGGTGCCAGTCTGGTGCAGTTATACACCGGTTTTATCTACGAAGGGCCAGCGGTTGCCAAACGAATCAATCGGGGTTTGCTACGGTAGAAAATCCTGCATCAAACGCATTCAGCACCAGCAAATATGTGTAACCATTGGATTTAACCGATGGGTTGTATTGACCGCTGCCTTTCTTTTCGACAGTCACCCATTTTTTTCGCACCGGATTTCAGGAAATTTTGGGAAATTTACTGTTGCCGCCTACAGCCCGCTCCCAATTTATGGCACAACCAACAACGTCAAGACCTATCTCTCCAAGACCTTCTCCGGCCTCCGCTCGCTCGACGCGCCCCGCCCGATCGGCGCGCCCGGCGTTTGACATCGGTGGGTCTATCAACCGATGGCTTAGCGATCGGCGCTCAATTCTGGTACTGGGCGTCTTACTGATGCTGCTAGCCATTGGTCTATTAATTGCCTTCGCGTCGTATATGACAACCGGCACCGACGATCAGAGCGTTGTCGGTTCAGCTCTATCCGAACCACTAGTCGACTCGGGTACTGAGACGCATAACTGGGCCGGACTGGTCGGTGCGTATATAGCCCACGTCTTCGTGTTTCGCTGGTTTGGTGTGGGGGCTATGGCCTTGCCGTTAATTCTGTTGCTGGCAGGTCTGAAGCTGTCGACGGGTGCCGAGCCGTTCCCCTTGCGTCGAACCACTATCGGCCTGCTTTTCACCGCGCTCTGGAGCAGTCTGGTTTGTGGATACATCGTGCTGGTTACTAATTCGGCTGAAACAGCCAGCGTCTGGAGTGGTGGTATCGGTTACGAAGTCAACTCGGCGATGTATAGCCTATTCGGCTGGGGTAGTCTGGCCTTTATTGGCTTCGGCCTGTTTCTGTTCCTGGTTTACTTTATCGATATTCAGAGCATCCGGCTGCCCAGCTTTCCGACGGACGTGTTTACCCGCCGGTCAAACGCGGGCAACGGGCCAGCAAATACAGATATCGACGAGGATGAAGAGCCTGCTACTGAGCCCGTAGCCCCCGACCGACCGATGTACACCAAGCCGGAACCGCAACAAGCTATTGTCGACGAGGATGATGATGAGGTTATCGCTCCTGTTCCAGCCCCGGTAGCAACGTCACAACCCATACAGTCAATTCTGGCCACAGAAAGTCTACCGACAACGGGGGTTCCCCTAACTGTTAAAAACAATGTCGATGTGCCTAATGCACCGACCGACACGACCGAATCAGGTGTTACCCCGGCTCCTACGTACGAACCGGACCCGTTTGAGGAAGATGATCTGGTAGCACAGCATGGCCTTTACGACTCAACGCTCGACCTGCCGCAGTATCAGTACCCGACCAACGAGTTGCTGACGGAGTACCAAAACAATCAACGGGCGCAGGTATCGTCTGACGAACTGACAGCCAACAAAGAGCGGATTGAAAACACGCTACGCAATTTCGGCATTCGCATCGACTCGATTCAAGCATCGATTGGGCCGACGGTTACACTGTACGAGATTGTGCCGGCCGAGGGGGTTCGTATTTCTAAGATCAAGAGTCTGGAAGACGATATCGCGCTGAATCTGGCAGCCCTGGGTATTCGGATCATTGCACCCATGCCGGGTATGGGCACAATCGGGATCGAAGTGCCGAACAAGAATCGCGAAATGGTATCGATGCGGTCGGTCATTACCAGCGATATATTCAACAACAGCAAGTTCGAATTGCCCGTCGTACTGGGGAAAACGATTTCCAACGAAATCTACGTCGCAGATCTGGCGAAAATGCCTCACTTGCTCATGGCCGGTGCGACAGGTCAGGGTAAATCAGTCGGGTTGAATGTGTTACTCACGTCGCTAATTTACAAGAAGCACCCATCACAATTAAAGCTGGTGCTGGTTGATCCGAAGAAAGTGGAGTTAACGCTGTTCAACAAGCTGGAACGGCACTTTTTGGCTAAGCTGCCTGACTCAGACGAGCCGATCATCACCGATACCAAGAAGGTTGTCAATACACTCAATTCGCTTTGTATTGAGATGGACAACCGGTACAATTTGTTGAAAGAAGCGGGTTGCCGGAACCTGAAAGAGTATAATACCAAGTTTACACGCCGGAAACTGAACCCTGAAAAAGGGCATCGTTACCTGCCCTACATTGTACTCATCATCGACGAGCTGGCAGATTTGATGATGACCGCTGGCAAAGAGGTCGAACAACCCATTGCCCGACTGGCTCAGTTGGCACGGGCAATCGGGATTCACCTTGTCGTGGCAACGCAGCGACCATCAGTCAACGTCATTACCGGTCTGATCAAAGCCAACTTCCCGGCTCGTCTGTCGTTTAAAGTGACGTCCAAAATCGACTCACGCACCATTCTCGACACGGGTGGCGCTGAACAGCTCGTCGGTATGGGCGATATGTTGCTGTCATCAAATTCCGACCTCATTCGTTTGCAATGCCCATTCGTGGATACCGACGAGATTGAGGGCATCTGCGAATTTGTCGGCAATCAGCGCGGCTACGACGATGCCTATGCTCTGCCCGAATTCGTTGGTGATGACGGTGGTCAGGGTGAAGAGAAAGATGTCGACCTCGACAACCGCGACCCAATGTTCGACGAAGCGGCCCGCCTGATCGTCATTCATCAACAGGGTAGTACGTCACTTATCCAGCGTAAACTCAAGCTGGGGTACAACCGGGCCGGTCGCTTGATCGATCAATTGGAAGCAGCCCGAATCGTCGGTCCGTTTGAAGGCAGCAAGGCTCGCGACGTGTTGGTATCTGACTTAACGATGCTGGAAGAGATGCTCAAGCGATTGAAGGGTGACTAGCTGGCTTGTTCTCACCGTTACTAAACTTTTCCCGGCTTTCGGCCGTCTAATGGGAAAGTACAGGATTCCAGCTTCCTGACGAGGCTGGAAATTTTGTTTCTAACTCGTTATCAACCGACCTATTCCATGATTCGATCACTGATTGGCTTTGCTATAGTTTGCTTATTAGTTAGCGGCTCCGTATTCGCGCAGAAAGACCCCAAGGCGCAGGCTATTCTCGACGCG
>JAKONH010000269.1 GCA_022702045.1 Spirosomataceae bacterium | reverse complement strand
CGACAGGCCGGGAAATTGTGTTCAGCGACGACAACTACGTGACGAACCCGTACTTTGTTACCAGTCAGTTTGTCAATAACGTTGATCGGAAACGCCTGATCTCGATGGTATCGACTAAATACCAGTTTGCGGAGTGGATTTACGCGCAGGCACGGGTTGGCTATGATAACTCGAACGACCGTATTTTCAAGGTTACGCCTTGGGGAACGGCTTATTCGATCAGCGCAAATCCTAAAGGACAAGGTGGTCTGGATGAACTGTCTAACGCACAGCGGACCGAGCTGAACATCGACGGACTGCTTGGTATCAACAAGAACATCACGTCGGATATCTCGGTCAATGCCATTCTGGGTGGCAACATTCGGAAAAACAACTACGAGAAGCTCGGTATCAACGGCAGCCCATTCGTATTGCCTTATCTGTATAGCTACAACAACGTGGTAAAGTTTGACCGGACATACGACGTTGCTAACACGCAGGTTAACTCGGCATACTACAACGTTGATCTGGCGTACAAAACCTTCCTTACGTTGAGTACGACCGGTCGTTACGATACGTATTCGACGTTGCCAAGTGCTAATCGCGCTATCTTCACCCCGTCGGTAACGGGTGCGCTTGTTTTCAGCGATCTTGTTAACATACCGAAGTTGAGCTTTGGTAAACTGCGGGCATCGTATGCTATGACAAGTGGAGAACCAACAACAGCTTACGGAACCAGCATTTATTACGGTGTTGGTAACTCCATCAACGGTGTTGCAACGGGTAACTTCTCGGATCGGTTGCCAAACCTGTTCCTGAAACCGTTTACGAAAACTGAACTTGAACTGGGTCTTGAACTGCGGTTCTTTGGTAACCGACTGGGTTTCGACGTAGCGTACTATACGCAGGAAACGCATAACGAGATTATGCCGGCTAATTATAGCTGGTCAACTGGTTATGCAAGTGGTGTGGTCGGTACGGGTTCGGTACGAAATAATGGTCTGGAAGTACAAATCAATGGTACACCCGTTCGAAATTCGAAACTGACCTGGAATACGTCGTTGAATCTTACATCGGTTCACAACAAAGTGCTGCACACTGACGATAATGACAAACCGATTACGTTAGGCTCGAACCGGGCTACGCTAGGTAACGCTGTTACGGCGTTCGTCGTTGGTCAGTCTGGTCCGCAGATTCGAGCTTATGATTATAAATATTCCTCTAACGGTCAGATTGTGGTTAATGAGTCAGGCTATCCAGTTAGTGGTGAACTGATCAATATGGGTACGGTTCTGCCAACTTTGTACGGTGGTCTGAATAACGAATTTATCCTGGGTGGTTTTAACCTGTCATTCCTAGTTGATTACAACTACGGTAACAAAATACTGTCGGCAACTGAAAACTACGCCTATCGCCGGGGGCTGCACCAGGCAACCCTGGTTGGCCGCGAAGGTGGCATCACAACAGGTGTAACATCCGATGGAGCAGCGAACACGAAGACGGCTAATGCGCAGGATTACTACACGGCACTGGCTAACAACGTGACCAAAGTAAGCGTCGTTGATGGTGATTTCATCAAGATGCGTCAATTGACGTTCGGTTACAGCCTGCCAACGCGCCTGTTGGAAAAAGTACCGCTGATTCGGGCTGTCAATATCTCGCTGGTTGGTCGGAACCTCTTCTACTTCATGAAGAAAACAACCAACATCGATCCGGAAGCATCGTTCGGCTCTAACCTGTCTTACTCAGGTATCGAAGGTGGTAACCTCCCAGCTACGCGTAACTACGGTGTCAACCTGAACATTAAGTTTAAATAAAAAGACAATGAAGAAACGCTTAATCGCGACAACCTTGCTCGTTGGGGCGTTGCAGGTTGCCTGTACTGATAATTTTGATGCGCTAAATACTGATCCTACCCGGTCTTCGGCGGGTAGTTTTGACGCAAACCTGTTGCTGCCGAGTATCCAATACGCACACGTAAACGCGAATGCGGGTTATAATGGACCGATTCTGTTTCAGGCGGGTTGGGTACAGGTGCTGGCGTCGACCAGTTCGGGCGGTGTCAACTATTACACCAATGCCGACAAGTACGTTATCTCCAGCAATACCAACGATTACCTCCAGCGTACCTGGAACATCGATTATCGGGCTGCTAGCTACGCTTATGAGATGGAGCAATTGACGAAGGGGCAGGCGTCCCGGTCGAACTTGAGCAATATTGCCGTCATTATGCAGGCGCTGACGTTGTCTAACATCTCTGATGTGTATGGTGACATCCCCTACACACAGGCGTTGCAGGCAAAAGCGGGTACGACTACGCCTGCCTATGACACCCAGCAGAGCATTTATGCATCGGTGCTGAGCCGGCTTGACGCAGCAACGGCTGCGCTGAGTACGAGCGCTGATGTACCGACGAACGACGCATTTGCGTACGGCGGTAATATCACGCAGTGGAAAAAATTCGGGTATTCGCTGATGCTGAAGCTGGCCATGCGGATGGTGAAAGTGGACCCGACGATGGCGAAGACGTATGCGGAGAAAGCTGCCGCTGGTGGCGTGTTCGCCAGCACGGCTGACGATGCCTATGTCGTAGCTGACAACTCGAAAGACTATGGTAATAGCAACGGTCAGGCCCTGACGACTCCCGGTGATATCTACCAGGTTCGCTGGAGCAAAACCATGATCGACTACCTGAAAGCAAACAGTGATCCCCGGCTTAGCATCGTAGCCGAGATTCCTGCTAGCGGCTTAG
>JAKONH010000233.1 GCA_022702045.1 Spirosomataceae bacterium | reverse complement strand
ACCGGTTTACGTCGCTGCGTTTGCTTTGCATCAGGCCCCGATGCACCCGACCCGTCAGTTCGTTGAGATACTGTGTGACGCGGGCGTTGGGGTAAAACGTGCGGGCGTAGGCCAGATCGTCCGTCAGTTCGATGAACCGCTCCGTCAGTTGATCCGGGTCGGTCGTCGGCGTCTGCTCGATGGTCTGCCACTTGTCGGTATTCTGTTTGATAAACCGGGCTTCGCGCATGAGCGGCTGTCGTACGTTAATGAGAGATAGCGAGTCGGAAAAATTGCGCGTTTTTGTGCAGTTAAGCAAGTTGAGCCGCCTATTTTTGTTTTACCTCGTCGGCCAGATCACCACCGTACCGAAGCGACGGTGTCCTACTTATCGTTTGTCCATGTCTGTTCTCGTTCACACCTCGCAGCACGTCACGCTCGAATATCAGCCCGCCAGTGTTGGCGATCGTATGTTGGCCACGCTGGTCGATTACGGTGTATTCATCGGCTGGGCCATCGTACTTGGTCTTCTTAGTCAAGGGTTTCAGAACACATCGTTCGTTTCTCCCCTTATCGCGGGCCTGTTTTATCTGGGGCCAATCGTGTTTTATGATCTCCTCTGCGAGTACCTGCTCAACGGGCAAAGTATCGGTAAGGTCGCGCTGAACATCCGGGTTGTCATGCTCGACGGTTCACAACCGGGACTGGGTGCTTACTTGCTGCGGTGGGTGCTGCGCATCGTTGAGTCAGGTACGTTCTTCTTCGGGATCATACCCATTATCACGGTGGCGGCCAACGGCAAAGGGCAGCGGCTCGGCGATATCGCTGCCGGAACGACGGTCGTTAAAGTAAAACCCAGCGTATCGCTCGATGACGTATTGACACAGCCGACGCAGGAAAATTACCAGGTTGTGTTTCAGGAAGTACGCCAGCTCACCGATCACGATATCAGCGTTGTGCAAGAGGTGCTTCGGCGGGGCGATGACTGGGCCGTCAGTCAGGCGGCTGACCGCGTCAAGGAAGTAACGGGCAGTACCACTGCGCTGGGTAGTCGGGCATTTCTGTACCAGATCATCAGCGATTATCAGTTTATTACCAGTCAATAGTGTACCCCTCCCCAACCCCGCCCCGCTAGAGAGACGGTCGGCCGCTGCCAGGCTTTGCCATCTCGGCGTTAGCTAGTCCCTCCCTAACGGGGAGGGGTTGGGGAGGGGTTAACGTTAATCCAAACGACTATGCTTGATTCCATAAAATCACTGGCCCGGCAGTATGCGGGCGATATCGTCAACACCCGCCGGCATTTGCACGCCCATCCTGAACTGTCTTTTCTGGAGCACAACACGGCCCGTTACGTCGCCGATCAGTTGAAAGCGATTGGTATAACTCCGCAGGAAGGCGTAGCCAATACAGGCCTGGTTGCACTGATTGAAGGCACTAAAAGTGGCAGTAATACCGGTTCCCGTGTAGTCGGCTTACGGGCCGATATGGATGCACTGCCCATTCTTGAAGCCAACGACGTCCCCTACAAGTCAACCGTCAATGGGGTGATGCATGCCTGCGGCCATGACGTGCATACGGCCAGTCTGCTTGGCGTTGCGCGGATTCTGCATGTGCTGCGCGATCAGTTCGATGGTACAGTTAAACTGGTATTTCAGCCCGGCGAAGAGAAGGCACCCGGTGGGGCGTCGCTCATGATCAAAGAAGGGGTGCTGGAAAACCCGGCTCCGATGAGTATGATCGGGCAACACGTGGCACCGAACGTGCCGGTGGGTAAAATCGGCTTTCGTGAGGGCATGTACATGGCGAGTACCGACGAATTGTACCTTACCGTGCGGGGCAAAGGTGGTCACGCAGCCATGCCCGATAACCTGGTCGATCCGGTGCTGATTGCGTCGCATATCATTGTGGCGTTGCAGCAGGTCATTAGTCGTAACCGCCCGCCGGCAAGTCCGTCGGTACTGTCGTTCGGGCGCTTTATTGCCGATGGCGTAACCAATGTCATTCCCAATGAAGTGACGATTCAGGGTACGTTTCGCTGCATGAACGAGGAATGGCGGGCTGAGGGAAAACGACGCATGGTCAAACTGGCCGAAGGCATTGCCGAAGCAATGGGCGGGAGCTGTGAGTTTACCATCATGGACGGCTACCCGTTCCTGAAAAACCACCCCGAACTGACCCGACGCGTACGGGCGCAGGCAACGGAATACATGGGCCCCGAAAACATTGTCGATCTCGATCTGTGGATGGCTGGCGAAGATTTTGCCTTCTACTCGCAGGTTGTCGATTCATGTTTCTATCGACTTGGGACACGCAATGAAGCGCGGGGAATCGTGTCGGGTGTGCACACGCCAACCTTTGACGTCGATGAATCGGCGCTGGAAATTGGTGCGGGTCTGATGAGTTGGCTGGCTGTACAGGAGCTGGCGGTGTAGCCGGATCGAAAATTTAATAAAGTGTTCACAGACGACGGGAGCAAGGCAATACGGGGGTAATGTTCGTTGGCGAATTTTGAGGGTTTATTGATCCCCGAACGCGATATGAAACAAAATTCCGTATTTACGTTAACCGGTGCAATCGTGGCGGTAGCCCTGCTGGCAGTGGCCTGTCAGGATCACGCCATTCCGTTGACGGTGAGCTATCCTGCCGTTGTCGACGCCATCAATCCCGGTACGGTTACGCCGGCTGTGCTGACTACTGTCAATGGCGTTCCCATCAACAACGGTGGCTTTGGATCGGCGATCGTTGCTGATCCAACCGATGCCAGCGTGTTTTACATGCTGACCGACCGGGGGCCGAACATCGACGGTACGACGGCAAACTCGAAAGTGTTTGCCGTCCCTTCGTTTACGCCACAGATCGGTAAATTTCGGCTGACTGGCGGACAGATGACCTTGGAGAGACTGATTGAGCTGAAGAATAGCAACGGAAACAACCTGAACGGCTTGCCCAATCCCGTCAATCAGGGTGGGACGGGCGAAACGGCTTACGACGTATCGGGTAAGGTGCTGTCGACAAGCGTCGATGGGCTGGATTCGGAAGGACTGGCGGTCGCGTTCGACGGCACATTCTGGGTTAGCGATGAATACGGTCCGCATATCGTTCACTTCGATGCCAATGGCCGGACGCTCGAGCGAATCAATCCGTTTGGCAATGGTACAGGCGGGCGGAAAATCCCACTGGTGTTTGCGACCCGTCGGGCCAACCGGGGCATGGAAGGACTGACGCTGACGCCGGATGGTAAGACGCTGGTTGGTATCATGCAGTTTCCGCTTTATAACCCCTCGTCGACGGCTATTTCGGGCTCACTCGTGACACGTATTCTGACGTTCGATATTGCTACCGGTGCTACCAGGCAGTTTGTTTACCTTATCGAACGAGCCAACCTGCAGGCGATTAGTGAAATCACGGCGATCACGAACACGACCTTCCTGGTGATCGAGCGCGACGGCGAATACGGCACAGAGGCTAACAAAAGTACAGTCTTCAAACGGGTCTATAAAATTGACCTGAGCGGAGCAACCGACATTTCCGATCCGAATAACAGCGCGAATGGTAAGCTGTACGGTGGAAAAACGGTCGAAGAGCTGAAAACGGCTGCTGCGTTGCAGACCAACGGGATCACGCCCGTCACGAAAACACTGGCGCTCGACCTAATGACGGACATATCACCAGTATACCCGCACGACAAAGCCGAAGGTATTTACCTGATCAATCCAAGTCTGCTGGCTGTGTCCAACGATGACGATTTCGGCGTAACGGGCACCGGTACGTACACAAGCAAAAAACTGCCCGACGGCAGCGTCGATAAAAACCGGGTATACTTCGTTCCATTGAAAACACCCGTGCGGTAAACATAAGCGGACACTCGTTTTGAGATGGTCTGTTTCCTCGTGAAGCAGACCATCTTTTTTGCTCTTTGGCAACGGATTTGACCAAGAAAAGGCAGGGTATAGACTACTGTTTCAGTCGACAAATTGCTTTCCATACGCTTAAGCGGCTTTATTCGAGTCTGACCATAAATCCTTCTGCGAATCAGTCAACTCAGTCATGGATTGTTATACATTTGTAGATTCGTACGACGTTATAAGATCAGTTTATTATTCATTATTCCTATGAACAGAAGAGACGCCCTTATGCGGGTAGCAGTGCTGGCCGGTGCCACGCTGACCATGCCCGCACTGGCCGATACCCTGGAAGCGTCGGCCGCCCGGCGTACCCTAACAGGCAAGCCGGTATTTTTGACGGCCGACCAGGATGCTACGGTAGCTGAACTAGCCGAAACGATCCTGCCGGCGACTAAAACGCCCGGTGCTAAAGCTGCCAAAGTCAACGAGATTATCGACGTACTGCTGAAAGACTGCTACGTACAAGCCGATCAGCAGCGCTTCGTCGAAGGTCTGGCACAAACCAACAAACTGAGTCAGGACGCGTACGGAAAAGCGTTCGTACAGCTTGACCCTGAGCAGCGAATCGAGATCGTTAAAAAGTTGGAAGCCGACGCCAAGCGGCAACTGGAGGAAATGAAAGCAGGGCAGACGGCTACCACCGCCGGCGCGCAGGCCGATGCACAGGCACCGAAAGCCGCTACCAAGCGCTACTCACCGTTCTTTACGATTCTGAAAGACCTGACGCTGACGGGTTATTTCACATCGGAAATTGGTGCTACACAGGCGCTCGAATACGTGGCCGTGCCGGGTCGTTACGATGGTTGCGTGCCACTGAAGCCGGGTCAGAAAGCCTGGGCTATTTAAGGGGTTTAAAGTTGTAGAGTTATATAGTAGTGAGGTTGTAAAGTTGCTATCGAGCACGGCTAATGCCCGGTGCTGAACGCGTCAGCAAACTTTACAATTTTATAACGCTACGATTTTACAACTACCTAATCCAATAACTTTTCAACTTATAAAAAGATGAACCTCAATATAGACGCCCAAAAAGACATGACCTACGACGCTATCGTTGTAGGCTCGGGCATCTCGGGGGGCTGGGCCGCC
>JAKONH010000558.1 GCA_022702045.1 Spirosomataceae bacterium | reverse complement strand
TCGCGCTTCGGGGCCAACCACAAATACGGCAACTTCCCCGCCGTGTCGGCCGGCTGGACAATCAGCAAGGAGCCGTTTATGAGCAATGTAACGTTCGTCAACGACCTCAAGCTACGCGTCGGTTATGGTGTAACGGGTAACCAGGGAATTCCAAACTATCAGTCTGTCGTACGGCTTAGCACCGGCAACCAGTATCTCAACGACGATGGTGTCTGGCGGCAGACCTATGGGCCGAGCAATAACCCCAACCCGAACCTGCGCTGGGAGCGTAAGCAGGAACTTAACCTCGGCTTTGACTTCGCACTGTTCAACGGCCGGCTAACGGGGGCCCTCGACCTGTATCAGCGTCGCACGTCCGACCTGTTGGGTAGCTTCAATACGCAGTTACCGCCCTTCGTGCAATCGACGCTTTACACCAACGTTGGCGTGATTCAGAATAAGGGTATCGAGCTGACGCTGAGCGGTTCGGTGATAAAGAAGGATAACTTCAGCTGGGGTATGGACTTCACGGGCAGCACGCAGGCCAATAAGCTCGTTTCCTTTTCCGACGACGTGTTTAAAGTCACCTTCCTGACCTTCGGCGACATCGGCGGATTCGGTGCACTCGGACCCGCCATTCGGACAATCGAAGGTGGTCCGCTGGGTAGTTTCTACGGCAAGCGCTTTGCCGGATTCACCCCCGAAGGTAAATGGCTGTTCAACAAAGCCAACGGCGAAGCTGTCACGGCCGACAAGATCGTCCCGAACGACGATTACGCCTACATCGGCAACGGGATACCAAAAGTCTACGCGTCATGGAATAACCGCTTCCAGTACAAAAACCTGGACCTGACGGTATTCTTCCGGGGTAAGTTCGGCTACGACATTCTGAATCTGCAACAGGTGTTTTTCGGCAACAAAATCTACCTGCCTAATAACGTGCTACAAGACGCGATTACGCGTAACAATCAGATCAACGACGCCCTGCAATTCTCGGATTACTACCTCGAACCGGGTGGCTTCGTCAAACTCGACAACGTCACGCTGGGCTATAACGTCAAGCTCAAAACGCCCCTGATTCGCAACCTGCGCCTGTATCTGACGGGCCGCAACCTATTGACTTTCACCAAATACAGCGGGCAGGACCCGGAAGTAAACGATGCCGGTCTGGCACCTGGCATCGACGGGCGGGGCTTCTACCCGCGTACTCGTTCATTTACTGCCGGTTTAAACTTTGGCTTCTAATTCAACGCGCATGAAACGATTTTCGATAAGCCTGGGCCTGGCCGCACTTTTTACGCTGACCGGGCTGAACAGCTGTACCAACCTCGACGAAACCTTATACAATCAGATCAACTCCAGCCAGTTCTATAACAACCGGCAGGAAATTCTGGCGGGCGTACTGCGCCCCTACACCCACGCCAATGCCTGGATTGCCCCCACGGGTCAGCAGAGCTACTGGCGGATGAATGAGTTCTCGGCCGATCAGCTGGCCTGGCCTCAGAAAGGAAGGCACGGCTACGACGACGCACAGTGGATACGGCTCCATGGCCATAGCTGGGTATTTACTGAGAATAACATCTGGAACCCCTGGTCGCTGCTGTTTACGGGCGTCGGTTTCTGTAACAGTACGCTGGGTGATTTCAGCCGGGTCGATTTTGCCCGTGCTGGAGTAAGCGATACGGAAAAAGCCGCCTTTATCGCCGAGCTGAAAGTGTTCCGGGCATTCCACTACATGAAACTAATGGACCTCTATGGCAACATCCCCATCGTGACAACGGTCGGTACGCCACTGAGCCCACCCACTGCCCCCCGCGCGGAGGTATTCGCCTTTGTGGAAAAGGAACTGAAAGAAAACGTCGACCTGCTGCCGAACCTCAGCAAACAGCAAATCGGCCGGATCACGAAAACGGCCGGGTATGCTATGCTGGCCGAACTGTACCTGAACGCCGAAGTATGGCTGGGTACGGCGAAGTGGGACGAGTGTATTGCTGCCTGCGATAAGATTATTCGGGGTGAAACGGGTGGCCTCAACGGGGCACCTACGCTCGATACTGACCTGATTTCGACGTACAATAACACCAACGACAACTCGAAGGAAGCGCTGTTTCAACTAACCTACGACTATCAGGCAACGCCAACCCGGTGCGGCTGGAGTGGCGACTTTTATCACTTCGCACAACGGCTCATCTACGACGGCGATGCCAACGGCAACAACGGTGTTGTCGTGATCCCCAGCGCGTACGATGCGTTCAAAGATAACGACCTGCGAAAATCGACCTGGATGCTGATTGGTCCTCAATATCAGGCGGCCAATCCAAGCCAGCCGGTGTTGGGTACGGAAGAGTACCGCGACAAACCGCTGGTCTTCGTAAAGGAGATCCGGCGGGCCAGCGAAAACAAAACCAGTTCGACGATGATCGACGGGGAAGAGAATAGCGGAGCCCGGTTCAACAAGTACCGGCCGGGTCGGCAGTCGGAAGCCAAATACTGGAGCAACGACTGGTTGATCTATCGCCTGACCGAAATCTATTTCAATAAGGCCGAAGCGTTGATGCGGAAGAATGGCGGTACAGCTACCGCCGAAGCGGTCGATCTGATTAATAACTGTCGAAAACGGGCGTTCAGCGCGGCTGACTTCACAACAGAGGCTTACACCACGGCCACGCTGACACTACCCGAACTGCTGGCCGAACGGGGCCGGGAATTTATTTTCGAGGGCAAGCGCCGATCCGACATGATCCGGGCCGGAGCCTTTACCACCGCGTCGTGGTGGGATCACCGCCCCAGCGACCCGACCAAGAACATATTTCCGATTCCGCAGCGCCAGTTGGCGGCAAACCCGAACCTGGTGCAGAATCCGGGCTATCCGGCGCAGTAATCGCAGATTGGTTTAATAGCTGTCAACAGCCGGACTCCTGTGGGTCCGGCTGTTGGCTTTATAGTCAGTGTTCGTGGTGGCATGGAATACAAACGCGGGGTCGTTACGTTCCTGAGCTGTACCCGCTAAAACCTTCTTTCTTTCGCTGACTATGCCCCTCCCCCGGCCGGATTCAGGCAGCAAGCGCACAACCCATCCTTACCCAGAATGTCACGGGTACGGGCTTCTGATCTACTGTCTTTTCCGGGTCAGATTCGGGCGGCTTAACAAACTTTAACAGCCTGGCTACCCCTGCCGGGCTGTTTTTGTGTAATTTTGACCCTGGCCTGTATCGGCTACTTACACAAAAGCATCGTCACCTCTATGCAATCATTTAAACGCCTGAACACCCTCACCGGCTGGTTCACGTTTGCCGTCGCGCTCATTACGTTTGCGATGACCGTCGAGCGGACTGC
>JAKONH010000228.1 GCA_022702045.1 Spirosomataceae bacterium | reverse complement strand
CATGAATCGCGTTGACGGGCTGCACCTTCCGGCGTTCGTTCAGCATCTTCACCAACCGCTTACGTACGCGGCCATCGCTGATCGCAATGAACCCTTCGCACTTCTGACCAATTAGTTTCAGATACCCATCGTCGTCGGTATCGCCCAGCACAGTGATGTCACCAAATTCTTTACCGTGTAGCTCGGCATTGTCGTCGAGTAGGCCATACACTACTACATTATTGCGCTGGAACAGGTCGAGAGCCGTCAGACCCAGGCTCCCGGCGCCGAATATTAATACTGGATTTTCCATTTACTTAGTTTGTGGTATTCTCTTCGTAACCTACTGACCTCAAGGACCAATAGTTGTCAATTTGGTAACATACGCATAAAACGTACGTCACATTGGATAGGTAGCTTCGTCCATGAAATCTGGTACGCAGTTCCGCACTATTGTTCTATCCGATATCCACCTTGGCACTGCTGGTTCAAAGGCTAAGGAAGCCACTGAGTTTTTACGCAACTATTCCTGTCAACGACTTATCCTCAACGGAGATATCATCGATGGCTGGCAGTTGAAGCAATACGGTACGTGGAAGAAAAAACACACCGCTTTTTTTAAAACGGTTTTAAAGCAAATCGTTCACTACGATACTAAAGTTATCTACCTGCGGGGCAACCACGACGACTTTCTCGATCAGGTAATGCCTTTGCGAGTTGGGAAGAATTTCTCGATTCGTAAAGATTATACGCTCAACTCAGGCCACCGCCGGTTTTACGTAACCCATGGTGATGTGTTTGACTCCATCACGTCGCACATGAAGTGGTTGGCTTACCTAGGCGACATTGGCTACACGTTCCTATTGTGGGTGAATAAATTTTACAATCAGTACCGCCGGTGGCAGGGTAAACCCTATTATTCGCTGTCGCAGCAGGTAAAATCTCGCATCAAAAAAGCAGTCAGCTACATCTCTGATTACGAACAGAAACTGACCGAACTGGCCCGTGCCCGTGGCTGCGATGGCGTAATCTGTGGGCATATCCACCAGCCCGCCATTCGCAATTTCGACGGTATTTCGTACATGAACTCCGGCGACTGGGTTAAATCGCTCAGTGCGTTGGTGGAAGACCATACCGGCAACTGGAGCTTGCTTTATTATACATCAGACCTGTCGTCGGAAGACGATGCAGCCGTAGAAAAGGAATCCAATAAACTTGCCCGTAAGGCGGACGGCGAGGGCTCGTTCGTTGCGTAACCTGTTTATCTTTACTTAATCAATTGGCAGTTGCCATGCGCGTTTTATTCATTGTTCAGGGGGAAGGGCGGGGTCATTTAACGCAGGCGCTTTCGTTTGCACAGATCCTGCAAACGGCCGGCCACGAGGTAACGGGCGCACTTGTCAGTGTGACCGATCAACGGGAGGTACCCTCTTTTTTTCGGGATGCGTTTAGCGCGCCAATCACGCCTATTTTCAGCCCCGGTTTGTTTTACAACCCAGCCACCAACGCGTTGCAGCCCACGAAAACGACGTTGTATGCGATCCGGCATCTGGGTGGCCTCTGGCGTAGTTTACGGCAAGTATACGATATCATCGAGCAACAGCGGCCTGACGTCGTTGTGAACTTCTTCGAGATGTTGGGTGGCCTGACGTATGGCCTGCTCCGGCCTTCGGTACCAATGGTCTGTGTCGCTCATCAGTACATGGCTTTTCACCCGAACTTTCAACGTCCAACAGGGCAATGGCTTTACCGGCAGGCGTTCCGACTCAGTGTCCATATGACCTGCTTTGGCGCCGAAGAAATACTGGCATTATCGTTCGATCAACAGCCCGACGCACCGAATCAGCGCGTGCGTATCGTACCACCGCTGCTCCGGCAGGAGGTTACCCGGTTAACCCCCGAAGCAGGCGACGCCCTGCTGGCTTACGTGACGCAGCCCGGCCTGCGGTGCGAATTGGAAAAAGTACACCGGCGGCATCCCGACATTCCAATCGACGGCTTTCATGCGCAGGCCACCGGCCCCGATCAGGCGGTTGACGAAACGCTGACCTACCATGCGATCAATGGCAGGCGTTTCCTTGAGTTCATGTCCCGGAGTCGGGCGGTAGTTACGACGGCGGGCTTTGAGTCGGTTTGTGAAGCGGCTTATCTGGGTAAGCCGGTACTGATGATTCCGCAGTCAAACCACTATGAGCAGGCTTGCAACGCCATCGATGGGCAACGGGCGGGCGTAGGCGTCGCTGCCGACAAGTTCGATCTGGATCAACTGCTCAATTACCTGCCAAACTACGACACATCGTTATGTGAGCGGTTCCGGGCCTGGCATGGCCGAGGCTATTTCCTGTTTCTGGCTGCGCTGAACCGGGCAATTACACCCCGGCCCCGGCCAACCGGCGGTTTCTTCATGACCCGGATGCGGCAACTGTTACGCTCCTAATCCGTACGGGAAGCCGAGCGGGTTGGGATAGCTAAAACGGTAATTCGTTGCCTGTATTAGTTTATCAGGGCTGATTACTTTGTAGAAAAGCGGGCTATCGGGCATTACAAACGTGGGAAGTTCGTAGCCAAAGTCGGCACAACTCTTCCGGTAGATGGCTTCACGGGTAGGATGTTCGGGCGCTACGGCATTAAATGTGCCTTGCAGCTTATTCGCCAGAACAGCGCTTAACAGGCCGATCACATCGTCCCGGTGAATATAGTTGACCGGCACAGTACCTGTATCGATTGTTTTTCCGGCAACGTATTTACCCGGAATACGTTCGTAACCCATTAGCCCACCACAACGTAAGATCGTTACCAGTCGCTCCGGT
>JAKONH010000216.1 GCA_022702045.1 Spirosomataceae bacterium | reverse complement strand
AACGCATCAGTTCTGAGCAAAGCGATTTACTGCGAGCCAGTCTCGATCAGCGATCGCAGCAGTTGCTCATCAATCGATTTGCCAACGCGATAGAACTCAGCGGTAATCGTCAGTTTCTGAAATACGCTATTCCACCGCTCGCTTTGATTCTATTGTTGCTATTGATCAAGCCTGATTTTTTAACTCAGTCATCAACACGGCTTGTCAATTACAACGACGAGTTTGTTGAAGCAGCCCCCTTTCAGTTCGTCGTACGCAATAAGTCGATGAAGGGCTTTCGCAACGAAGATTTTCCGTTGACGGTAGGCCTGACGGGTAATGCCATTCCCGAATCGGTTTACCTCGTAACTGACGGAACTCGACTCAAGCTCTCGCCGTCGGGGTCAGATTACAAATACACGTTCGACAACATACAGCGTAATCTGGAGTTTCATCTGGAAGCAGCGGGGTTCAAATCGAAAACTTACACGGTATCACTGATCGACAGACCGTCTATTTTGGCCTTTGATGTTCGGTTAACCTTTCCGGCTTATCTGAACAAACCTGCTGAGCAGTTAACAAACGCGGGTAACTTGTTAATCCCTGAAGGCACTGTAGCGAACTGGTCGTTTGCCGCCGATCATACAGATTCGCTGGTACTTAGATTTGACGCTGATCGCTCCCAGATTAAAGCGCAACTAGCTGATGGTGATAAATTCGTCGCGTCGAAACGACTACTACAAAACACGCAATACGGTATCGCACTGGCCAACGCTAACGTTAGTAAACCGTCGCTGGTTAACTACAACATTCAGGTTATCCCTGACCGCTATCCGCAGATTTCGGTTAATCGGATTGAAGACTCAACGACGTACAATTACATTGCTTTATCCGGTCTGATCAACGACGATTACGGCTTCTCGAAACTTCGGCTATCATACAACGTTGAGCGGGAGGGCAAGAAATCGCCTGTATACACGAAAGACATTCCGTTTAATCGTACGACCACTTCCCAAAATTTCGCCTACAACTGGTCACTCGACAGTTTACGCCTTGGTCAACGGGACAAGCTGGAATACACCGTAACTGTATGGGATAATGATGGTGTTCATGGAGCGAAGTCCGCTAAGTCTACGCCATTCGTTTTTGCCATTCCGTCTAATGCTGACGTGCAGAAGCAAGTCGATCAGTCAGCGGAAAAGACGCAAGAGGATATCGACAAGGCGCTCAGCAAGACGCAGGCAATCAAGAAAGAACTGAGTCAGCTTGAAGATCGTATGCGGACCAAGAAGTCATCCGACTTTCAGGACAAAAAACAATTGCAGGACATCCTCCAGAAGCGGGAGGAGTTGATGCGCGAGGTGCAAAAACTCCAAGAGCAATTTCAGAAAACCAACGATCTGCAACAGCGCTTCGCGGAGAAAGATAACGCTGTTCAGGAGAAACTGAAGCAGCTACAGAATCTTTTTAACGAACTGCTCGACCCTGAATCCAAGCAGCTTTACGAACAACTCAAGCAGTTGCTGGAGAAGCGGCAGGATGAAAAGGCGTCGGATATGCTGGATCGGCTGTCGCGTAAAGAGCGTAATATGGAGCGCGACCTGGACCGCGCCTTGAAGCTTTTCAAGCAGATGCAGCTAGAACAGAAGGTCAACAACGTGGCTGACCAGTTGGAGAAGCAAGCAGATAAATTAGACAAGCAAGCCGAAGAAAACGACAAAAATGCGGGCTCCCAGGAGCAACAAGAGCAGAAGCAACAACTATCCAAAGAAGAGTTCGACGCGCTCAAGAAGCAGATCGAAGAGATGGAGAAGCAGGCTGAAAAGGATGAATTGAGTAAGCCTGAATCCACCGACGAGCAGCAGAAAGACGTCGATCAGCAGATGGACCAGGCGATGAAACAGCTTAAGCAGAAGATGAAAAAGCAGGCGTCTGGTTCGCAAAGTAAGGCGGCAAAGTCGATGCGTTCCATGAGCAAATCGATGCGCGAATCGATGCAATCCAGTCAAATGAGTGAGATGCAGGAGAACATGGATGATTTACGCAGCATCCTTGACAACCTCATCACCTTATCGTTTGGGCAGGAAAAAATTATGAAAGAGTTTCGTGGTATGAGTCTGCAAGACCCCCGCGTGACCAAGCTATCGCAGGAACAACTAAAGCTTCAGGACGATGCCAAGATCATCGAGGACAGTCTGAATGCGCTCGCTAGCCGGGTAGCTCAGATCCAGCCGTTCGTCACGCGTGAATTAACGAACATGAAGTTCTACATGGATGAAAGCGTCCAGCAGCTTAAAGATCGTCGCCTGAGCATGGCTTCATCAAAGCAGCAATTCGCGATGACATCTATCAACAATCTGTCGTTGATGCTTAGCGACGTGCTGAAAAATATGCAGCAGCAGATGAACGCTATGGCTATGCCGGGGAAAGGTAAACCAGGTAAGAAAGGACAAAGTCCGGGCTTGGGTGAAATGCAGGAGAAGTTGAATGCTGAGATGAAACAACTTCAGAAGAGTGGCAAAACAGGGCAGGGTCTGTCAGAAGAATTGTCGCGACTAGCCTCACAACAGGCGATGATTCGGGACATGCTCAAGAAGCTGGAGGAAGGCGCTAAAGGCACCGAAGCGGGCAAACAGCAGGGCGATCAGGTGAAGGACCTTATGGACAAGATGGATCAGAGTGAAACCGATTTGGTCAACAAGCGAATTAACCAGAATACCATCGATCGGCAGAATCAGATTCTAACCCGCCTGCTGGAATCAGAAAAAGCCCTGAAACAGCAGGAGGAAGACCCTAAGCGGCAGGCTGAAGCAGCCCGTTCGCAGCGAGCCAAGACACCGGCCTTCTTCGACTCGTTGACGAACAAGCAATTCATCAAGCAGACGGAAGTGCTTCGATCAGTGACGCCTAACTACAACATCTTTTACAAGAATCAGGCAAACCAGTATTTACAGAAGCTTAGTAAATAAGCCGTTACACTCGATTTTTGAACCGCTCGTCTGGCACAAAGGCGAGCGGTTTTTTGTTGTCGCTTCATAAATAGTGTAACCACGTGAAAAGTTTCCACGTGAAACATTTTACAAAAACTGTTGAAATGACGTCAAGCTATGATGTGATCGTGGTGGGTGGTGGGCACGCTGGTTGTGAGGCCGCGCACGCTGCTGCGACGATGGGTTCACAAGTTCTGCTCATCACCATGAACATGCAGACAATTGCACAAATGTCCTGCAATCCGGCTATGGGTGGCGTGGCTAAAGGCCAGATCGTCCGTGAGGTCGATGCACTTGGCGGCATGTCTGGTATAATTTCCGACAAAACAATGATTCAGTTTCGGATGCTGAATCGATCAAAAGGTCCGGCGATGTGGAGCCCGCGCTGTCAGAGCGACCGTCACGCCTTTGCCTGGGAGTGGCGCAAAACGTTGGAAAGTAATCTAAACGTAAGCTTCTGGCAGGATTCCGTGCGGGAATTGATTGTGAAAGACGGCACTATCTGCGGTGTGAAAACCACGATGGGTTTGCTCTTTTACAGTAAAAGCGTTGTGCTTACCAACGGTACCTTTCTGAATGGACGCATGTTTATCGGTGAGAAAACATTCGGTGGGGGTCGCACCGGGGAAGCAGCGTCGAGTGGATTAACCGAACAACTGATCGATCTTGGCTTCGAAAGTGGCCGCATGAAAACTGGAACGCCACCCCGAGTTGATGGTCGTAGCCTGAACTATGCAGCGATGGAAGAGCAGCTTGGCGATGCTACACCCAGTAAGTTTTCGTACACAGACACCCCTGCGTTGACAGAGCAAAAAAGCTGCTGGATCACGTATACCAATCAGGCGGTACACGACGAATTGAAAACAGGATTCGAGAAATCGCCTATGTTTACGGGGCGCATAAAAGGGTTAGGACCGCGCTACTGCCCGTCGGTAGAAGACAAAATAAACCGGTTTGCTGATAAAGATCGTCACCAGATTTTCGTTGAACCCGAGGGCCGTGACACCGTTGAGATATACGTTAACGGCTTTTCGACATCGTTACCAGAAGATGTACAATTGAGAGCCTTGCAAAAAATACCGGGTTTTGAACAGGCTAAAATGTTCCGACCGGGCTACGCAGTAGAGTACGATTTCTTTCCGCCAACCCAGCTGAAACATACGTTAGAGACACATCAGATAGCTAATCTATTTTTTGCCGGACAGATAAACGGAACCACTGGCTATGAAGAAGCCGCGTGTCAGGGGCTAATCGCGGGTATCAATGCGCACCAATCAGTTCATGAAAAAGAGCCGTTCACCATCAAACGGTCGGAAGGTTATATCGGCGTACTGATCGACGATCTGATTACGAAAGGTACCGAGGAACCATACCGTATGTTTACTTCTCGGGCTGAATACCGTACACTCCTCAGACAGGATAATGCCGACATTCGACTCACCGAGAAAGGTTATCAGCTTGGTCTTGCGTCGTCGCAGCGTCATGACGCGCTGGTTGAAAAGAAAGCAAATATCGCGGCATTGACCAAAGCAATACAAAGCAGAAAAGTCAAACCTGATGAGGTGAACGATTGGCTTGTCGAGAAGAACAGTTCGCCTTTGCGCGAAACGGCGAGCCTACAAACCATCGTTAAACGCCCCGAAACTACGGCTGAGAATGTCGCTCAATTATTGAATTTGACAGTACCCAACGCAGATGGGTACAGGGCTGAAGTCGTCGAACAGGCGGTTGTGGAGTTGAAATACGAAGACTATTTGTTGCGCGAAAAGCAGAACGCTGACAAAATAGATCGTTGGGAAAGCTTGGCCATTCACATTGATTTTGACTACGATAAATTGAAGGCGCTTTCGTTTGAAGGGCGCGATAAGTTAAAGCGGCTGCGCCCGTCAACCATTGGTCAGGCTTCCAGAATCAGTGGCGTCAGTCCATCTGATATTTCTATTTTGCTCGTCTACATGGGCCGATAGACGGGCTCATGTTTGTACGATTTCTGCATTTTCTAAACACAGTGTAATGGCTTCGCTTGAAACTAGTAGTGCTTGTCCCGTATGCACCGGGACAAGCTTTTCCCCATTTCTATCCTGCACGGATTACCTGGTAAGCAATAAAATCTTTACTATTCAATCCTGCGATCGATGTGGTTTTCGGCTGACTAATCCGCGCCCTGATGCAGCATCCATCGGCCAGTATTATAAATCTGATGCATACATTTCTCACAACGATAGTGGGGGGGGAACAATTGGCACCATTTATAAAGGAGTCCGTTCGTACACGCTCCGCTCAAAACTCGCATTGATAAATTCGCTGGTCAAGCGGCCGGGTAAATTGTTGGACGTGGGCTGTGGCACTGGCTCGTTTCTGGAAACATGCCAGATAGCCGGTTGGGCCATCACCGGTATGGAACCCGACGACGATGCCCGTCGTATTGCGAGTGAAAAATTAAGTACGCCACTTGCGGAACGACTGGCCGACGTACCGGCCGATCAATATGATGTCATTACCCTATGGCATGTATTGGAACACGTCGCTGATCTGGACTCGACAATAGCCCGGTTTCATCAGCTACTAAGTAATTCTGGCTCCCTGCTGATAGCCGTTCCAAATTCTGACTCCTACGATGCAACTGTCTTCGGTCCGCACTGGGCAGCCTACGACGTACCCCGTCATTTACATCATTTCACACCGACTACGATAAAGCCATTATTCGAGCAACGCGGATTTACTCTGGTTGATCAGAAGCCAATGCCTTTCGACGCTTTTTACATTAGTATGCTCAGCACGCGCTACCAGACTGGCCGTACCGATTACGTGAAAAGTTTTCTGACAGGCCTGACCTCTAACAGACGGGCAAAACGAACAGGAAACTGGTCCAGCCTGATTTATATATTCCAAAAGGCATAACGAACGGTATCTTTCTCTTACTTGTCCACAGTAGGCTTTATTTTACCTGGCCCGATAAGCAGGTCAATTCTAACTTAAAAAAAGCCAGTTATTGTGTGGATAATTGTGTGCATAACTGCCAAATTCTGTGGATAGGCTGTTAAGAAGTCCGATGCGAAATGTGGATGAATGTGGATAGCTTTCAGATTTAACGATATCCACAACGATCCTGTGGACAATCCAGAAGATATAGACGCAGTATCCAAAAGTTTTCCGCAGTGATTTTCGTGGATAAACTTTATCCACCAATCCACACCAAAAAACAGTGGCCTTTGTGGATAAAATGTTAATTAGTTGATAAATAGACCATTAAAAGTGGATAACTTTATAGGTACGTGGCGAATAACCGACCATTTTATCCACAAAAGCCTGCTACCAGTGTGCATAATCTTTTTATGCACATATCCACACAGCTAATAACTACAATAACGTTTTTTTAAAAAGATAAACTAATAAAGTAATGTTGGTAAAAACGTTGTTGACGCTTTGGCTGTGTACAATATGGCTGGCGGGCGAATGTCAGGTCGCCGGCCAGTCGGGAGTGGGGGGAACCCTGGCCGACGAGTACTTCAAGAGTGGTGAATTTGGAAAGGCTGCCGATGAGTATGCGAAGCTGATCAAAACAGAACCGACGTGGCCGCGACTCAATCAGTACGTGCAAAGCTTACAGCGCAGCAGTCAGACAGCGCAGGCCGAAAAGTTTCTGCGGCAGCAGGTGCGGGGTAATGAAGCCAACAAACCATTCTGTGAATTGCTGCTCGGTCAGCTGGCCCGCCAAAAAGGTGACACGACGCAGGCCAACAAAGACTTTACAGCTGCCATCAAGTCCGCACGATCGTCAACGCCAAGGCTTGAACAATTGGCGAGCGCCTTCCGGGATGTCGGCGAATCGATATGGGCCATTACAAGCTACGAAACAGGTCGGGAGGTAAGCCAGTCGCCCACGGCCTTTAGCGAGGAACTGATGGCTTTATATAAGGTTACAGGCCAAACCGCCAAGTCTATCGACGAAAGCATTAACACAGCGAAGCAATCGGACAAGAAAGAAGCCGTATTCGCCAATCTTCAGAGCTATATCAACACGAAAGATGAGCCGCTCATCGAGAAGGTACTGTACGAGCGAATCCAGAAGGAGCCTGGTGAGTTAGCCTACAACGACATGCTGATCTGGTTCTACACCCAGAAGCAAAAGTTTAGCCGCGCACTGCTGTTGGAAAAAGCCACTGATAAGCGACTCAAGTTAGCCGGCAATCGTGTGTACGAACTGGGTATACTGGCGCTCACTAACAAAGAATATAAAACGGCTTCTGATGCATTTGAATACATATGCACAACTTATCCACAAGGTCAGTTGTATCCGTTTGCTCGGCGGCTGGTAATCAACGCCCGCGAAGAGCAGGTAAAAAATACGTATCCTGTTGATAAGGCTGAAATTCGCAAGCTGATCGCAGACTACCAGAAGATGATTCAGGAACTGGGGTTGAACGGCAAGACGCTGGAAGCGCTGCGGAGCACGGCCAATCTGTATGCCAATTACCTGGATAGTAAGGATACGGCAGTAACAGTCCTTGATATGGCCATAGGGCTGGGGAAAACTGACCGTAATTTTGTGGATAAGTGCAAACTCGACAAAGGGGATATCTTTTTGCTAAAAGGTGAGCCCTGGGAATCCACATTGTTATACGCACAAGTGGAAAAGTCCGAGAAAGAAGAACTGCTTGGTTATGAAGCCAAACTGAAAAACGCGAAGCTGCACTACTACAAAGGCGACTTCACTGTGTCGAAAGATATCCTGGACGTGCTTAAGCTGGCAACCTCCCGCGAAATCGCCAACGATGCTGAACAGTTGAGCCTGTTGATTGTGGATAACACCGGTATGGATAGTACGGAAGCTGCAATGCGTGAGTACGCTGCTGTCGACTTACTGCTTTTTCAGAACAAAACCGACGAAGCTGTGGATAAACTCAATCAGTTGTGGAAAAAATATGGCGATCACAGTCTGGCGGATGAAATACTCTGGTTACGCGCAAATACCTATCTCCGACAGGGTAAAACAACGGAAGCGCTGGATGATCTCAAGCTAGTAACGACTAAGTACGCCACTGATATCCTGGGTGATGATGCGCAGTTCCTGACGGG
>JAKONH010000209.1 GCA_022702045.1 Spirosomataceae bacterium | reverse complement strand
TTTGAGTATCAGACAAAAGATAAACAACTCAATAAACCGTTACCATGGCATCTGCAAAGTCCACCAATTTCTTCTGGGATCGTTTAGTACCAACTATTTATAGCGCCGGTGCCGCCGTTGTGGTACTCGGAGCAATGGCCAAAATTCAGCACATTTCATCGTTAGGCTGGCTGCTGACAGCCGGTCTGATCACGGAGGCTGTAATTTTCGGTTTGTATGCTTTGCAAAGCTTCCTGTTCCCCGCAGCTTCGGATGCATCGGGTTATGCCTGGGAGCGTGTATACCCTGAATTGGCCGATGATTACAAAGGCGAGGCTCGCAAGCCCGCCCCACAGGCCAATGGTCTGACCGGTAATATGGATCAGATGCTGGCTCAGGCTAAAGTTACGCCCGACGTGTTTGAGCGGTTAGGAACGGGTTTCCGCAGCCTGAACGATACGGTATCGAAACTGTCTGACCTAACCGACGCGACGGTCGCTACCAACGATTACGCACGTAACGTAAAATCGGCTTCGACCTCGATCGGCGAGATGAACAAGTCATATGGCACGGCAATCACGGCAATGAACTCGATGGCCGACGCTACAACCGACGCCAAAGATTACCGTGACCAGTTTCAACGCGTTACAAAAAACATGGGCGCCTTAAACGCCGTGTACGAATTGGAGTTGCAGGACACAAATAAACACCTGAAAGCGATGAACGCCTTCTATGGTAGCATGACGAGTGCTATGGAAAATATGGCCGATGCAAGCCGGGATGCGCAGCAATTTAAAGGTGAAATGGCGAAACTGACGGGTAACCTGGCATCGCTGAACAACGTGTACGGCAGCATGCTGACGGCTATGCGCGGTAGCCAGACCCTGTAAATGAGTTGGAAAGTTAGAGAGTTATAGAGTTGTAAAGTTGCTGGCGCGTCCAATACCGGCGGTAGCAACTGTACGACTCTATGACAGTACAACTACATAACTTCTCGATCTTATAACTCAAAATAGTATAACCTAGCTACAATTCATGGCAGGCACAAAAGAGACACCCCGTCAGAAGATGATCGGGATGATGTATCTGGTACTGACCGCGCTGCTGGCCCTTCAGGTCACCTCGGCCATTCTGGATAAATTCGTCTTGTTAAATAACAGCCTGGAGCAGTCAACCGCTGCGGCCAGCAAAGTCAACCAGTCGACTGTTGATAACATCCGCGCTACTGTTGAGAAATCCGGTAACCGCGCTACTGACCTCGCTATTGTAAAACAGGCTGAGGAAGTTCGTAAGCAAACTGCCGACTTGATCGCGCAGATGGATGCGCTGAAAGAACGTATCATTAACGAAGCGGGTGGTGGTACCGACGAAGCCGGTAACATCCGCAATCTTAGCGAAGAAGAGAAAGTTGCACAGATGATGGTCGGACCTAACCATAACGGAGAGGCCTACAAGCTGAAAAAGCAACTCGACGACTACACGACCGGTCTATCGAAGTATTCGACTGCGAAATATCCATCGCTGGCACTGGATGGTAAAGACGATCCAATCTCCAGCCGTTCGCTTGAACAACGGACGAAAGACTTCGGTGAACTGAACTTTGCACAAACCCCGGTACCTGCCGCTCTGGCGGTGTTAAGCCAGCGGCAGACGGACGTTCGCCGGATTGAAGGTGAAGTACTCGATGTGCTGGCCAGTAAAGTAGGTGCGCAGGACGTTAAGTTCGACAAGATTCTGGCCATGTTGAGCATGGATTCAAAAGTTGTGGTTGCCGGTACAAAATTCAAAGGACAGATGTTCCTTGCTGCTTCGTCGTCGGGTATTCAACCACGCATGAGCCTGAACGGTGCTCCCGTTCGGATGCAGGACGGACAGGGTATCATCGAGTTTACGGCACAGGGTGGCTCGTATGACAAAAACGGTCTGGCTCGTCGGACATTGACGGGTGCAATCTCGTATCAGACAGCCAACGGTTTGAAAACAGTACCGCTTTCGGCAGAATATTTCGTGGCGAAGCCTTCGTATCAGGTAGAAACAGGAACGATGCCTCCGCTGTACCTCGGTTGCGCTAACAAACTGAGCATTCAAAGCCCACAGTTAGGTGCCCTCTGGAATCCAAACTTCTCGGCTGACGGTGCACAAGTTATTCAATCGGGTGAGAAAGGCAAGATTACTGTTGTACCAAGTTCAGCACAAGTTGCGCTTAACATTAGCAATTCAGGTAGCCTGCTGGGTACGGAGCGTTTCCGGGTCAATCGGGTGCCAAAACCAACACTGGAATTTTACGTTGGCGGTACAAAAGTCGGCGATCCCCGTGGTGTACCAGCTGGGCAGGCACGTAGCGTCCGGGTGAATGCCGTGTCTGATGAAAGTTTCCGTAACTACTCACCAGACGATGCGAACTTCCGAGTAACAGGTATTACGGTCATTCTGGCCCGTGGTACACGCAAAATTGGACCCACTGTCAATTTGGGCCCCGCAGGAGGATCGATTGGATCACTGGCTGCTGAGATTCAGCCTGGTGATCGACTATCTATTCAAGTCGACGGTGTACAACGCCGAAACTTCAAAGGCGATATTAGCGAGGTGTCTATTGGCAACCCTCAACAAAGCGTAGCGCTTTATTAATTGACACTAAAGCACGCGTATTGGCGTTATAACCGCGAGTAACAGACGCAACACAAAAGAGTATTATGAAACAACTCAAAACGATGGCTGTGACTGCTGCAATGCTGGCGGTCGCCGGTGGTGTAGCGATGGCACAGGAGAAGTCGAGCACCGGGACAAACCCGCTATCGGTTCGGCCTGTCAACGATAATGACATCATGATGAAGAAAACTCTTTGGCGTCGGATTGACCTCAAGGAGAAGCAGAATCAGTCGATGTTTTCGAAGAACAACGAAATCTCTAAGTACCTGATCGAAGCGGTAAAGGCTGGTCTTATCGATGCCTATGAGAATGACTCGGTGGCGACCAAGCTGACGATGGATAAATTCCAGAAGCGAATGGTTATGCCAAACTCTGCGCCACAACTATCGGCTGAAGAGATCGCGGCTGGCTTCGGTAACGAAACCACCAACGGTAACTCGGACGGTTGGGGCGATACAAAAAAGAAAGACAATAAGACGACGGCAAAACCAGCCGATGACGGCTGGGGAACGCCTAAATCGTCGGCTGCCGCTAAAGCGCAGCCTGCTGACGATGGCTGGGGAGCGCCCGTAAAGAAAAAGTCGTCGGTTGCGAAAGGCAAAAAAGGTAAAGGCAAGGCAGCGCCAGTTGTTGAAGCACCAAAGTCTGATACCGTTGCGAAAGCTGCGCCAGTCTTTATGGGTGACGAGTATTTCGCAAAGGAATTCAATGTAATGGAGATCAAAGAGGATTGGATCTTCGACCGGAAGCGTTCGCGTCTGTACTATGATATTCAGACGGTAACGATTTATTTGCCATCCGATAAGAATACGGCCGGTATAGAAACACCATTGGCAACGTTCAAA
>JAKONH010000178.1 GCA_022702045.1 Spirosomataceae bacterium | reverse complement strand
ACTCGTGACAATTGACGAGCAGCGCCAGGCTTTATCGGAACTGACAAATTTGAAAGAGTTACGTCGGTATGTAAAGCAGCAGGGGCTCACGAACGATCAAACGGCAGGTCCACTCACAGCTGATCAGCTTTTTAAAGAGGTTAACATCGATGGGTTTCGAATTCTAATCGGACGCAACGCACGCAACAACGATTTGCTCACACAGCGATTTGCTTACAAGGAGGATTTGTGGTTACATGCCCGCGACGTGACTGGGTCGCACGTACTCATCAAATACCGGGCGGGTAAGACGTTTCCCCGCAATGTGATCGAGCGGGCGGCTGAGCTGGCAGCCTGGTACTCGAAACGGCGTACAGATAGCCTTTGTCCGGTTACGGTAACTCCCCGGAAGTATGTGCGCAAGCCAAAAGGCTTAGCCGAAGGGCAAGTGCTGATTGAGAAAGAAAGCGTAGTGATGGTAGTGCCTAAGGGGGAATAGAAAAAGGGTTTCCGATCAGGGTGTTGCTGACCGGAAACCCTTCTTTATAAATTGGATCAGGCTATTGTTCGACAGCCAGTTTGACATTGGCCAGAATCAGTCGATTCATTTCCTGCCATGTATGATCCCACGAGTTCTCGGTAAGGAACCGGTCGATCTGCTCCCAATTTTCGGGATGACGGCCTGTAAGTGCCCGCTCAATGGCTTTACCAAATCCTTCAGCTGTATCGGCAATCTGTACAAAATCCTCGTTTCCATACGTTCTGACGACATCTCGTATCGGCGTCGACACAACTGGCAGGCCAGCTGCCAGGTACTCCGGCGTCTTAGTCGGGCTAATGAACCGGGTCGATTCGTTGAGAGCAAACGGCAGGATAGCAACGTCCCAATTGCTGAAGTAAGCGGGCAGCTCTTTGTAATCCTTCATGCCTGGATAGTGCACGTTAGCCGCTTTGGGAAGCAGATTTCGGTCGATCTTAACAATCGGACCGATCAAGACGAATTGCCAGTCGGGATGTTGCTCAGCCAGTTTTCCAACCAGTTCGTAGTCGAACCGCTCGTCGATTACACCGCTAAAACCAATGCGCGGTTTGGCAATAGGCGCCTGATCGGCCGGGTCAGACAACGACTGACGAGCCTGCGAAAAATGCTTGAAATCAATGCTGCTCGGGAATGCCATTACCTGCGGATGCCGGTTTTGCTTGGCTTCATACAGACTGATACCGCCGGTAAAGACAATGGCCGACCGATCGAGTAGCCGCTGTTCTTGTTGCAACAACTGCGGGGGGGCGCCCCAAAATGCCGACAATTCATCCATGCAGTCATACACCGTCAGCCGGGGCTTCAGATGATCACTAAACAACAACGCCATCGGCGTATAGTACCACGAAATGAAGTTAGTCAGCTGTTTTTGCTCCACAAACTCATCCAGTAGTTGGCGTTGAAGACGTACGGCTTCGTCGGCAGGGATGTGGTGCGGAATATGTGGAGTCAATACAGTAACGCCTTCAAGCGGCTGATAGCTGTCCATTTTGGTTTGATCTGACCGAACGGGTTCTTCAAGAAACCAAACCCGATACCCGGCGGCTGCCCGGCTCAGCAAGTGCTGGGGACGTTGGTAAACGAAGTTCCAACGCAGGTGAGAGAAGCAGATCAGATCAGTTATCGTATTGATCGATAACGAACCGGGTTTCGCCGGCGAATGGGCACTGGATTTTCCCTCAACAGAAGGAGACGTTGAGTCAGTTGTGTTCATGCGGTACAGGTAGAGAAAAAGACGCCCGGCCGGCTAATCAAGAGTATATAGTAGCAATCGATTGCGTGCCTGAACTAACAAACCGCATGTAGCGATAAAAAGTTGAGATTTCCGGTTATTATCTGTCAACGTAGGTAGATATGTGATTTAATGGTCAGGCAACCGGCAAATAGATGTGAAATGTTGCTCCGTTTCCTTCCAGGCTGGTCGCTGTGATATAGCCACCGTGGATGTCAACTACCTTCTTGCAAATAGCCAAACCCATACCGGTGCCGGAGTATTGTGACCGCCCATGCAGGCGCTGGAAGATGGTGAAAATTTGATCAGTATATTTTTCGTCGAAACCGATGCCATTGTCGGCGATGGTCAGCAGCGCGTAAGACTGGGGCGGATTTTCCAACTTCTGTAACGGTTGGGGTAATGACGTTGGTCCGGCTAGACTGCCGTTTATCTGTATGACTGGCGTGGGGGTACCGGGTGTTCTGGATTGAAATTTCAGCGCGTTGGTAACCAGGTTTTGAAATAGCTGATGAAGGAGAACCGCGTCGCCCTGAACAGCGGGCAGGTCGCCGACAATAACATCCGCCTGCTGATCGTGAATCATAAATTCCAAATCATCGACCACACGCTCCAGCAACTGGTTCAGATCGACCAGCTGGAAGGCCATGCGTGTTCCTGATAGGCGGGCGTAGTTGAGCAGATCACCGACCAGATCACGCATCCGACTGGCCGACTGCTGCATCCGCTGAACAATATCGGAAGCGGCCTCGCTGATGTCATCCGCAAACTGTGTTCTCAATACATCACTGAACGACACGATTTTGCGCAGCGGTTCCTGCAGGTCGTGGCTGGCGATATAGGCGAACTGTTCCAGACTTTGGTTCGATTGGTGAAGCTCCTGTACCGTCTGTTCCAACTGTCGACGCATCTGCCGATCGGTACTCACATCCTGTACGGTAGCCACGAAGCCGTCGTTCAACGTAGTGATTGAAATCGACAGCCAGCATGTACAGCGAGGAACATACTTATCAACGACCAGACTACCGCCCGTTTTGACAAGCTGACGCAGACGGTCGAACTGGTCGGAAGTCAGCGGATAGAGCAGCGACAGCGGGTAGCCCAACACCTGCGTATCGGATAAGCCCGTTAGTTGTAGACCCTGTCGATTGGTCAGTGTTAGCTGAAAGTCCGTGATTTCCTGCTGGGTGTCCCGCAGGGCGTCAAAAACCAGAATCGCATTAGGCGACGAATTGAGTACACCGTTGAGGAGAATGGTTTGGTGTGCCAGTCGGCGGGTAAGTAATTGTAGGTCGCTGGAGTCGGCATAGGTGAGCAACAGCCCGTCGGTACCGATAGGCGCAACTGACTGTACAACCTGAATGTCCCGCTTTCCAATCTGGTAGTGCTGTTCTACCCGGCGCGGCTGACCGGTACTGATAACGTCTAGATACGTCGTCCAAAGTGTCGTTTGCCGGATCGACGGAAAGAAATCGCTTAACAACGCCCCGATGATTGGCTTTTCCAAGTCCGGCTGTTGATTTCGGGTGTCCCGCCGGGCCACTTCATTCAAAAACTGGTACTGAAAATCGACAACGGGTTTGTCCACCTGCTCCGTATCCCGTACGGCTATTAGACCAACGATTCCGCCCATACTGTGGCTAAGCAACGAATACCAAACCGAATCGAACGCTGCGGGGACGGGAACGTTCGATAGTGCTTCGGGTATGGTTGTTTCAGTTGGGACGAAAGGGGACATATGAAACGCTGTTGGCACGTCAGATTATACGATTGTATATAACGGGAAACGGCGAGTTTCGATTAAAAAACGATCCCGCAACTGAAAAACGGGGTAAACGGCCGATTGGATTAGTGTACGGTATTGACTGGCTGTAACAGCTTTGTTTACTGAGATTTAGTGTCTGCCGTCGGTAACTGATTCAGCTCAAATAAATAGCCATCGGGATCAGAAAAATAAAGCTGAACGACGCCGTCGAAGCGAACCTGCCGGTGATAGGGCAGCTGCCGGGCCTTTAGATAGGCTTCTGATTTTGCAATGTCGGCTACATACAAGGCATAATGACTACCGTTCCGATCATGGTTTATCTGTTCGGTACGGCCATTGAGCAGGTGAATCATTTGCCCGTTGCCCAGATCAAACCAGGCGCGGGTTGCTTTCAGGTTATCGGGGACGGGAGCTGGCTTGAGCCCCATGACATCACGGTAGAAAGCTGCGCTCGTCGGAATGTCTTTAACGTGAATACCTAAATGGTTATGCCGGACAATGCCCAGGTTGTCCTGACCCAGTACCAGCGTTGGTAGCAAAAGCAGCGCGTATAGAAGACGGTTCATAGGGGCGAAAGCGATCAATGCACCAAAACTACCTGACGTTCCTGCCCGGATGCAGTGGCGACGGTCAGTATGTACGAACCGGTGGCCAGTCCTTTCAGGGAGAGCTGCCGGGTATGGTCACCGGCGGGGAGTGCCAGCTCCGTTAGCCGGGTGCTGACCTGACCCGTCAGACTGGTAAGGCTAACCGATAAAGCGCCCGGTACTGCCGTTGAAAAGCGGAATGACACCTGATCGGAGGCTGGGTTTGGGAAAACGGTCAGGGAAGTGGCTACGGGTTCG
>JAKONH010000138.1 GCA_022702045.1 Spirosomataceae bacterium | reverse complement strand
AGAATGAAGCAGGCAAACAGAATAAGCGTAAACGAGTTCCCCAGCGCCCAGTGCGACGACCGCCAGATAACCCGCCACAGATGTCGTCGTCCGGAACGTTCTTTTTCAGACGCCAGTACCGATACGGCGGCCATGTGATCGGGTTCGAAGGAGTGCTGAACCCCCAGCAGTAAAGAATCGAGGAGTAACGGATTGACCATGTGCGCAACGGGTTGATGGGCCACCCGGTAGGAACTGCGCACGAAAAAAGCCCGGACAGCACCGAATCGGCACATCCATTGACTTTCCTGCCGCTTTTCATCCCGAAAGCAACCCGGTTATGACGTTCGCGGCAGGTCTTCTGGCTCGTTCAGCGCTGACGCCTTCCCATTCCATCTGGAACAGTGGCGAGTTGTCAGCGCCTGATTAATGAACTATACAGCAGCGGGAACTGCTCCGATTCACTCCGCATCGGTGGGGCGTCGGATTCCCTTTTAAGCCCTTCGCAACGGAAGGACACCAGCAAACAGGGGCAAAAGTAAGGAGTTTCCGCATTACCTTTGTCATTGATTAACGTTTCGACGTCATTTCTTCCAACCGAAGCAGGTGCCACCCTATAGGTGGTGAAAAGGGAATCGGGATAAGCCCGAACTGTCGCGCAACTGTACGAACGTATCAGGTCGCTGCTCACGAATGTCCACTGATCCACCGGATCGGGAAGGCCAGCAGCGACGGTTCAAGTCAGGAGACCTGCCTGTTTCGAGACGACAACGCTTTCGCGGTTTGAAGCTGGGTCGGGTTTGGTATAGGCTGATTTACCGGTGTGGTATCAGTACGAACGGCAGTGTATATACCTGTCTACCAATCTCCTCTCTCTCACTGCCAGCTCTTGGAAATGTCGGCCCAGCCGTTGGTCTGCTCACGACTCAACTCAGTTACGCATGGCGGAACGCTTTTCTCAGTTCCTTATCGCAGCACCATCCAGCGGTTCCGGTAAGACGACTCTCACGCTAGGGTTATTGCGTGCGCTGGCTGACCGGGGTTTACAGGTACAGCCGTTCAAATGCGGACCCGACTACATCGACACGCAGCATCATGCCACGGCAGCCGGTCGACCCAGCGAGGTGTCGCCCAGCGAAGTGTCGCCCAGCATCAATCTCGATCTGTTCATGGCGTCGCCGGAGCACGTTCGGGCGTCGTACGGTCGGTACGTGCAGGGGGCCGACGTCGCGATTACGGAGGGAGTGATGGGTTTGTTCGACGGGTCCGACCGAATGCAGGGTAGTAGCGCGGCTCTGGCAGAGCTGCTGACCATCCCCGTCGTACTGATTGTCAGCGCGAAAGCAATGGCATATTCGGTGGCTCCACTGCTCTACGGCTTCAAGCACTTCTACGCGGGTATCCGGCTGGTCGGCGTTATTTTTAACAACGTCGGGTCGGCATCGCACTACCGGTTTCTGGCCGATGCCTGCGCCGACGTGGACGTTGAACCGCTGGGCTATCTACCCAGCAATCCCCGCTTCGCCATTCCGTCGCGGCATCTGGGGTTGCATCTTTCGGCCGAAACGGATTACGAGCAGATCATTCAGGCTATCGCCGATGAGCTACCCAAAACCGTCGACCTTGACCGGCTACTGACCGTTACGCAATCCCCCAGACCTGTTCCGGCCCGAGTCGATACATTCGTTTCAGAAGCACTGACGCGCCGAATCAGCATAGCGCGGGACGAAGCGTTTCTGTTTACGTACCAGCAGAATCTCGACCGGCTGGCTCAATTCGGCACCATCACGTTTTTCAGTCCGTTACATGATAGCGTCCTGCCCGACACAGACTTCCTGTACCTGCCCGGCGGTTACCCCGAACTGTACGCGAAGCAACTGAGCGGGAACGAATCCATGCGTACCAGCATTCGCGACTACTGCCTGTCCGGCGGACTAACCTACGCCGAATGTGGCGGGCTAATGTACCTGAGCCAATCTATTCAGGTCCAATCCCGACTGACCCGGTCCGGAACGGCCTGGCCGATGGCGGGTGTACTACCGGTGACGACCTCGATGCAAGCCGCTAAACTGACGCTGGGGTACCGAACCGTCGACTGGATCGGTGACGACCTGAAGGGAGTCAGCATCAACGGCCACGAGTTCCACTATTCCAGCCTGACCGAACCGACGCCCCTACCTTCCGTCGCAGCGATCAGCAACGCCAAAGGCATTCCAGTCGAAACGAAGCTGTACCGCGTTCAGAATACATTCGCATCCTACATTCACCTCTACTGGGGCGACAAACTGGCGTTTATTGAGCAGCTGTTTGCCCATGTAGAGACGCGACCCTTCACGTCTCTACATCCGGACGGTAAAGGCTGATGCATTTCCTTTGCGTCTCAGCCACTGGATAGTATGGAAATAACGAAAAAAGCTGGCGCATACTGAGACGCAAAGGATTGCGTCTCTACAAAAACCCACTACCCTTCATATGGCAGCTAGTAAACGACAACGCGTGACCCGCGCCGACGGGAAAGCCATTAATCTTGTACAGCGCCGGGGGCACCTGTCGTATTGCTACAACGCCTGCTGTTGCGGGCGCGTCGACCGGGGGTACGCAGCCATTCCGGTCGACCTCTACAAAAGCGAATGGATGCGCCGGAAAATTCGCAACGTCGTGCACATGACCAAAGGCGGCTGCCTGGGGCCGTGTACGCTTGCCAACGTCGTCACGCTACTGTTCGACGGGCAATCGGTCTGGTTCCACTCCATCAACAGCGACTGGCAGATCATCACCATCTTCGATTACATCGATAGTATGATTGCCGCCGACGGCTACCTGCCGCCCCCGGCCGAGCTGTCGGAGTACGTCTTTCAATTCTACACCTGGAAAGGCTCCGAAACAGCCACGCAGGCGGGACAGGTGGCCCTGCCAACGAGTGGCATCGTGTTCCTGACTCATGCCGACACCGACCTGCTGACGATGAATCGGGTACTGCAAACATTGCCCGACGATTTCCCGAAAACAACGGGGTTGAGCCTGCTGGCGATCAAAAGCGAAGCGCAGATGGCGCAGTTACTCGACCGCGAGATTGGTGCCGCACAGATCATTATTCTCCGCATTCACGGTCGGCCGAGCAGCATACCGGGCTTTGGTGAACTGGTACGCCGGGCCAATGAGCGCGGACAGCACCTGATTGTCATCAGCGGTACGGGCGATCTAAACCCGGAGTTTGCCGCCGTCTCGACGGTATCACCCGCCATTCTGCACGAAACACTAGCCTATGTACAGGCTGGTGGCTACCAGAACCTGACGTCACTGCTGTATTTTTTGTCGGACCACCTGCTACTGACGGGTTTCGGGGCCGACGCACCGGTGCAGCTTCCCGACCACGGTATCTACCACCCCGACCTGCCCGAAAACACCGACCTTCAGGAGTGGGTGCAGCGCCATAACCCCGACTGGCCGACGATAGGTATTACGTTCTATCGCTCCCACTGGATCAGTGGCAACACCGCGTTCGTCGATGCGCTGGTACGGTCGCTGGAGGAGAAATCACTCAACGCGCTACCTGTGTTTACGACCTCGCTCAAAGCCGTCGACCCCGATACCGGTACGCCCTTTGCATTTTCATTTCTCCGGGCGGAGCACGGCGGTATTGCTATCGACAACCTTATCAACACCATTTCCTATGCCATGACCGACCTGCGCTCGGGCGACGACGAAGCCCCCTCGCAGGCGATGCTGGCAAAACTGAACGTACCCATCTTTCAGGCTATGACACCCGGCATGGCGCGGGGACCGTGGGAGTCGTCAAGCCGGGGGCTGAATCCGCTCGACACGGCCATGAACGTGGCTATTCCCGAGTTCGACGGGCGGATCATTACCGTACCGGTATCGTTCAAGGAAAAGGAGCGCACGACCAAAGGGTATGTGCCGCTCGATGACCGAGTGGAACGCGTAGCGGGGCTGGCCCGGCGGTTTTCGCGGCTGCGCAGCCTACCCAACGCCCAAAAACGGGTCGCGTTTATCTTCACGAATTCCAACACGAAAGCGTCGCAAATCGGTAACGCCGTGGGGCTGGATGCACCCGCGTCGCTGATGAACATGCTTTACGCCATGCAGGCCGAAGGCTACCAGGTAGGTAACCTGCCGGCGTCCGGTACCGACCTGATTCACCTACTGATCGACCGCGGCTCGTACGACCAAACTTACCTGACTGGTGACCAGCTGGAGAACGCGGCCGGGCGGGTGTCGACGGTGCAATATGCCCACTGGTTTGCCGACCTGCCCGAGATCGTACAACAAAAAATGACGAAGCAGTGGGGACCGCCCCCCGGCGAAACCTACGTCCACGACGGGCACATCGCGCTGGCAGGGCTGCATCTGGGCAATACGTTCGTAGCCCTGCAACCGCCCCGCGGTTATGGCATGGACCCCGACGCCATCTATCATCAGCCCGACCTCCCGCCGACGCACCACTACTACGCGCTCTACCGCTGGCTTCGCGACGACTGGCAGGCCGACGCCATCGTACACGTCGGCAAACACGGCACGCTGGAATGGTTGCCCGGTAAAGGCATTGGCTTATCAGCAAACTGCTTTCCAGACGCGCTACTGGGCGACCTTCCCCTATTTTACCCGTTTATTATCAACGACCCCGGCGAAGGGTCGCAGGCGAAACGACGCGCTCATGCGGTGGTAGTCGATCACCTGACGCCCCCCATGACATCGGCTGATAGCTACGGCGAGCTGGCCCAGTTGACGCAACTGGTCGATGAATACTATCAGGTCGAGACGATGGACCCGGCCAAACTACCGCTGCTGCAACGGCAAATCTGGACGCTCATCAAACAGACCAACCTGGACATGGACCTGTCGGCTATGCTCAGCCGCGACCACGGCGATCACAAGCACGAGTGGGACGATGAGATGACGCCCGATGGTGTGCCGGTCAGCCTGACGGAGATGGACGGCAAGGACGTGGCGCACCTGATTGAAGACATCGACGGCTATCTCTGCGAATTGGGTGCAGCCCAGATTCGTAATGGGCTGCACACGCTGGGCGAGATGCCCACGGGCGACGCGCTGATCGACATGCTGCAATCGCTCACTCGCCTGCCCAACGCATCCGCGCCAAGCCTGTCCGCTGAAATTGCGCGACTATTTGGCTTCGACCTAGCCGAGTTACAAACCACTAAAGGTGCCCGGCTTAC
>JAKONH010000135.1 GCA_022702045.1 Spirosomataceae bacterium | reverse complement strand
CGGCTTTCAGCTTGATCAGCGGGTTTGTCTGGTCCATGAACATCTCGGCGGGGTCATAGCCGGGTTTCTGATGAATGGCTACCAGTCGCGCAAAGTCGGGCGCGCGGGTGTCGTCGAGCCAGTAATAGTAAGTAAACCAGCTGTCGGCATCGGCTACGACAACAAAGTCGCCGGCCCGCTCGTGATCGATGTGTTCGGCTTTCTGCTGCGCCCGGTCGAGTACGCGTTCGACGCCGGGTGTCTTTTCCAGCAAAGTCCGTACCTGATCATATACCGAAGGGTCGTTGACATACACATGAGCGACCTGATGGTCCGACAGGGCAAAGGCGGGTGACGCGCCGGCGTCGAACAGCTCAAGGCCGCGCTCTTCCCGATAACGAATCATACCGGCTTCGCGCAGAATCCGGTTTAAGTGAACGGGGCGGCTGACGTTTGTAATGCCGTACTCCGACAGCACCACGACTTCGGCTCCCTTTTGCTCATAATACTGAATCAGGTCGCGGCAAACATCATCGATTTCGCGCAGATCGTTTGCTACTTTCGCCGTATCCTGCCCAGCCGTGGGGCCGCCAAATTTTTGTAGGCAATAGTCGAGGTGAGGCAGATAGATCAGCGTAAGCGTCGGGTCATGCCATTTATCGACCAGCATCGACGCGTCCGCAATCCAGCGCGAGCTTTTGATCGTCGTTTGCGGGCCCCAGAAGTGAAACAGTGGAAACGTGCCCAGTTCCTGTTGCAACCGGTCGCGCAGGTCGCTGGGTTGCGTATAACAATCCGGAATCTTCAGGCCGTCCGATGGATACTGGGGGCGGGGCGTTGCCGAATAATCGGCCGAGGAGTACATGTTGTACCACCAGAACATTTTCGAAACCGTAAACGATGGGTCCTGCTGTCGCGCCCGGTCCCAGATCTTTTCGCCCGCTACCAGCTTGTTCGACTGCTTCCACATCTTCACTTCGGCGTCGGTCCGGTCATACCAGCCATTGCCGACGATTCCCGTTTCGCTGGGCCACTTACCCGTTACGTAGGTCGACTGCACGGATGTTGTCAGTGCGGGCAGCATTGGGTCGATAGTGGCCCGGTTCCGGCTCGCCATCCACTGCTTCAGGAATGGGGTGTGCTCACCAATCAGCGAGTACGACAGGCCCACAACGTCGATTACTACGGTCTTTTGCATTGTCGGTTTACTGGTTTCGGTATTCCGTTTACGGTTCTTAGTAGTGAAGCTGGTTACGACGGCTGATTACTCATCTGGAAAGCTACCGGTTCACGTATCAGCTACTTCGTGCAAACTGAACGCCTGCCACAATCTATCGGCTGTAGCATTTATGTCAAGGCAAAGGTCTGTGCTTGGTTCTGACTGGAACAAACAACCGTAAACGGAAAACTGTATACCGTAAACTTTATATCTGCTTCGCCACCCAGCTTAGTTCGCGGGCGATGGAGTCGATGAGGTTGGTTTTGAGTTCGGGCGGCAGTACGTCCCACGTATATGTTTCGACTTCAAACTGGTTGGTAAACGATCGCTCCTTTTGCAATTGAATCACTTCCGTAATTGCATCGCGGGTCGAGTTAAGCTGCCCATAGCCATCGGCGAATAGGGGTACGTGAAAATGCGCCCGCCATTCATCATGGGTATCGTCGAACGCCGATAGTGCGTCAGGCAGATCGGCGAAACGAAGTAGCTGATTGTCGGTTGTTCGGGCTACCACTTGATGCAGGTAGGTTGGCTCGTTGAACCGGGCGAACGTTTCGTTGACAGCCGTCCGTTCGGTAGCATTATCTGCCGGAAAATCGGCTTTCAGGGCCGCGCTAATCTGTACTTTACCGACGCGTAGCCCGTATTTTTTCAGTTTGTCGAGCACATCGACCGGCTGTTCGTAGCTAACCGCTGCGTGACAAACGTCGTAACAGAGCCGCACATGTTCGCAAATGGCGGTTTCAGCCGCTTCGTCGGTCAGACCAAATTGTTCCGTCAGTTGCTCAATACCCATCGGAAGCAGGTAATCGGTGTACCAGGCAATGAATTCGTCGGTCGTTTCGAGCAGACCGTCGGGTTCGGGTTCGATATCAAGGTGCATCAGCCGGTCGGTCTGTTGCCGCAGTGTAATCAGCTCCGCTACTACTTCGAGCAGGTTTTGCGTCGTTTGCGAAAACAGGTAGTCGCGGGCGGCCGGTTGGTTCCATTCAAACCAGTGCCGATACGAAAGCGGGGAAGTTGAAATGCCACCCTGAATCGCATTGCCCAGTTCATCAACTGGCAGCAAAATCGCCAGTAGCCGGAACAGCCGCTTCGTGTACTCAACCCGCGCTTCGGTGGTCCAGTCGGGCGCATGCACCTGATCTTTCACGACCGTATGATGAAAGCCGCCGTACGGAAACCCGTTCATCGTGAAGACGTAGCAGTCGTTGTCGGCCAGCCAATGCTGAAAAGCAATCAGGTTTTCGGGCTGTTCCAGCTCTTCGCTAGCTTGGTTCGATAGGCGCAGTCCAATACCAAACGGCCTGGGCTGGCTGCTTTCTTCCAACTGCGGCAGCTGCGCTTTCAGGGCCGGAATCGCGCGCTCAAGTTCGGCGAAATGGTCGGCCCAGCTTTCACCGGGATGGATGTTTGTACAATACCCGAGGTGGCCAATGTCCGTTTTCATGCGGGTTGGGGTTCGGTACGTTTCAACTGAGCAATGGCCTGTCGGATACGGCTGTCGTCCATCTCGTGTACTTCAACACCGTTGCCGAGGCCGGTTAAAAGCATGATCGTAAGTTGCCCGCCAAGGTGTTCGCGGAATTCTGCCAGCCCTTTTAGTACGTCGGCGCTATCATTGGCGTCGAGCATGGGTTGGTAGAGTGAGAAGCCTAGCGTACGCATGAGGCTCAGTACCCGGTCGGCATCGGCTTCGCTAAGCCAGCCCAACTGCTGTGAGTACAGCGTGTCGAGTGCAATACCGATGGCTACGGCCTCACCGTGCCGTAATTCAAAGTCGGTGAGCTGTTCGAGCTTATGCGCGCTCCAATGACCAAAATCCAGCGGTCGCGACGATCCCATCTCAAACGGGTCTCCCCCGGCAATGTGTTTCAGATGCAGGTCGGCGCAACGGTGAATCAGGTACTGCATAGCCGGCAGGTCGCGCTGGGCTAGTGCCGTCGCATTGGTGTCGAGCCAGTCGAAGAACGCACGGTCTTTGATCAGCGCCACTTTAATCGCTTCCGCCGTACCCGCCCGCCAGTCGCGATCATCGAGCGTCGTCAGAAATGTACTGTCGTTGAACACCGCAACGGGGGGGACGAACGTGCCGAGGAAGTTTTTCTTGCCTCGGTAGTTCACACCATTTTTGACGCCCACGCCCGAATCGTTCTGCGACAAAACGGTCGTTGGGATGCGAACATGGCGGATGCCCCGGTGCGAAATAGCGGCTGCGTAGCCAACCATGTCGAGAATTGAGCCACCCCCAATGCCAACGACGAATGAATGTCGATCGACGCCGTAGCGGTCAATCGCATCGACAATCGTTTCGACAGCGTCAGGGCTGTTCTTGGCAATCTCACCGCCCGGTAGTATCAGTACATCATCGATTAGATCAAGCGATGCCAAGTGCTGATTGACGTAAGTCCGAATAGAATCAAGCAGTTGGGGATGTGCCTCGACAACGCCCGAATCGATTATGAACAGGAGTTTCCGGCGGACAGCGCCGGCCGATTCGTTGAAGAAGTCGGCAAAAAGCGGATTAGTCGTAGCAAACAGGTCGCTTGTGAAAAAGACCGGGTACGAAAAGCGAACGCTGAATTCTTGTTGCAGATGATCCATGAAGGAATAACGGAACGTTGTCGGTAAAGCTGGCAGGGTGTCGATTCACCGGGCGGGCCGTTAAAACAACTTATTCCGTTAGGTGGTAGTTCCGGATGAGGGCGTTGGTTTGCGGTCCGACGGTGAGTCGGTACTAGAAGCCGAACGCAACCTATTTATACCCAGACAACCGGTTCAGTGCATAACGCCGTATTTAATCGCACTGTACAGATGCCAGTAGACGGCAATAAATGGCGTACTAAGTCGAGCCAACACGGCCGTCAGTGGTGTCATCCGTTGCTGTATCGACGGGCATTCGCGTTGACCAAATAAGGCTGATAAGGTTATCCATACCCCAAAACCGGTCATCGCCATCAGGATACCACCCGTCAGGACACCCATCAACCCCATGACTGCTCCGCTGATGGCCGCCCAGTGAACAGGGAGCGACTGCTTGCTGGTACCGCCCTGCGCCCAGAATTGCCGGACGACCTGCTCGTCGGTAGCGGCACCGCCCTCCGTCAGTGGCTGTGTGTGCTGGCCCGGAAGGTCGTGTAGTACTGGTATGCACTGAACAACGAGTGCATCCTTACTCTTTTTTATCGGTACTGACTGGTGAATCAGCGTAGTCAGGAATAGGAGATCCGCTTGCCGACTGTACGTAACCGTTGTTGGGAAGCCGCCCAGCCGTTCGAGTGTGGTTTTCCGGCAGAAACAGTTCGCCGACAACAGACTAACCGGATCGACGGTCAACGTATCCGGGCCGAGGGGTTCATCAGCGTAGGGGGGCTGAAGCCACAGCTGACCGGTGACAACCTCCGTCGCATCGTCGAAGCAGGCAAGCGCATTGGCGAGCCAGGTTGGCTGGGGTAAGCAATCGCCGTTGATGAAGGCGACAATCTGGCCTCGTGCGGCCTGCCAGCCCCGGTTGCGGGCCGCAGCGCCACCCCGGCGAACAGGCTGTGGTAAGTAGCGAACTTCCAAAGCGCCATGCTGTTGGTTGAGCTGGCGGGTAAACAAAGCGACTGCTGTAGCCGTTGCCGGAGAGTCGCCATCGTCGACAATGATCACTTCGAACAGATGCCGGGGTAGTGATTGGCGTTCCAGGGCGTCAAGACATTTTAGCAGCTGGGCCGGCTGCTGAAAGGTGGTGATGACTACTGAAAGGTCGGGGAGCATGATCGGGACGTTACGTGGTCGTACGCATTAAGAGGTCGGTTTTAAGGCGGATAAAGCAGTAGAATATGGGAACGCTGATAACTCGAAAAGCAAATTTTGGGCCGGTTTTGGGCCCTGGCTTTTGGAGTCAGTTCGCTTTTTTTTAGGTTAATTTTGGTCAATCATCTCACTAAATGGATTAACAGACGCATGCTGGCATTGATTACGGGTGCAACATCGGGTATTGGTCGGGCTACCGCTGAAGCCCTTGCCCCCCTGAAGTATCGACTTATTCTGTGTGGCCGTCGGCAGGAGCGGCTGGACGAACTCAGCCGCGAGCTTGCCCGGCAAACGGAGGTACATACGCTTGCATTCGATGTACGCGATCGGTCGGCTGTTGAGTCGGCTATTGCTGGTCTGCCTGCTGAGTGGCAGGATATCGATCTGCTGGTGAACAACGCCGGAAACGCTCACGGTCTCGATCCTATTCAGGACGGTAATCCGGACGATTGGGACCTGATGATCGACGCCAATGTGCAGGGACTGCTCTACGTGTCGAGAGCCGTAACGCCCGGTATGGTTAGCCGGGGCAAGGGGCATATTGTCAACCTGAGTTCAATTGCCGGAAAGCAGACATACGCCAATGGGGCGGTTTACTGCGCGTCGAAAGCGGCCGTCGAAGCCCTCAGCGCCGGTATGCGGCTCGACCTGACGCAGCACGGTATCAAAGTGACCAATGTTGCACCGGGCGCGGTAGAGACGGAGTTTTCCGTCACGCGATTCAAAGGCGACGCCGACCGAGCCGCAAAAGTATACGACGGATTTACGCCACTCACCGCCAAAGACATTGCCGATACGATTGTGTATGCGGTGACCGCCCCGCCCCATGTCACCATCGCTGACGTAACCATCTTGGCAAGTGCGCAGGCAGCAGCCTCGACGATTTATCGGAAATAAGAAGAAAGAGGGGAGAACATAGACTGTCTTTCCTCTTTCTTCTCCCAAAATCACAGATTCAGCACTAGTTGCCCCGTCGGTGTCATGTTGATCGGCTGTAAAGTCGAGAGGGAAACGCCGAGTAGTCGAATGCCTTTGTCGACGGGTAATACGGACTGTAGCAACTGCGTAATTGTATGCTCGATGATAGGCCGATTAATGGCAGGGCGGAGTAGGGTCCGGCTACGGGTGATTTGCTGAAAGTCGGCGTATTTTACTTTCAACGTAACTGTCCGTCCCCGAATGCCGGTTCGTTCGCAGTAGTTCCACACATCATCAATCAGTGGTTCGAGTTGAGCCAGTAAATCCGGCTCGTCGGTTAAATCCTGCTCGAACGTTGTTTCCGAACCAACCGACTTACGGGCGCGATTGGGCGTAACGGGCCGATCGTCGATAGCACGGGCGATGCTGTAGTAGTGGTGACCGACTTTGCCGAACTGTTGGATCAGGTACGCTTCGCTTTGCTGGCGCAAGTCGAAGCCCGTAAAAATGCCCAGGTCGTTAAGCCTTGCCGCCGTCACCCGCCCGATGCCATGAAATTGCCCGACCGACAGCTTGGCCACGAAATCCAGTCCCTGATGGGGTTTGATGACATACAGACCATCGGGCTTGTTGTGGTCGGATGCCAGCTTCGCCAGGAACTTGTTGTACGATACGCCCGCTGATGCGGTCAGATCTGTTTCCTGTCGGATGCGCTCCTTGAGAATACGGGCGAGTTGGGTGGCTGTACGCTCAGAACCGGTTGCGTCGGTGACGTCAAGATAGGCTTCGTCCAGCGATAACGGTTCGATCAGGTCGGTGTAGTTAGCAAAAATGGCCCGTATCTGCAAGGACACGGCTTTGTAGACATCGAAGCGGGGTTTGACAAATAGCAGGTCCGGGCACTTGCGAACGGCAATCGACGAGGCCATCGCCGAATACACGCCATACTGCCGGGCCTCGTAGCTAGCAGCGGCCACCACCCCACGCTGACGCGAGCCACCCACCGCCACGGGCTTGCCGCGCAGGTCAGGGTTGTCGCGTTGCTCGACGGACGCGTAAAAAGCGTCCATGTCAACGTGAATAATTTTACGGTGAGCCGAAGATACCACGACCGATTCGTTGAGTTACTGTTGCAAGCTGTATAGCAAAAGTAAAATATATTCGGTCAACTAAGAAGGGTAATAAAGCAGAAAGGCAACACTACCTGCGTTGCCTTTCTGAATTGTAATGGCTGTAAAGCGTTGAGCCACAAACCTAAAAGAGGTTAAAATTTCTTTAGGTTTAATCCCTCTCCCTCTACTCGGCGTTTGCCAGTGACCGGTCGAGGTGAACATAGCCGCCATCGACGTATACGAGTTGACCCGTTGTGTGGCTCGACCGGGACGATACCAGAAATGTCACTGCGTCGGCAATTTCCTGTACTGTCGTCATGCGGTTTTCGAGCGGGATATGCGCCGTGATCGACGCCAGCTTTTCCTGTGGGTTGGGGAGCGAGTCGATCCAGCGTTCGTAGAGCGGTGTCCAACATTCCGCCACGACGACCGCGTTGACCCGAAT
>JAKONH010000132.1 GCA_022702045.1 Spirosomataceae bacterium | reverse complement strand
ACATTAACCGCGTAGGCGGTGTTACTTTTAAAATCCGTTCGTACAGCCTGAGGAAATGTCAGAAAACAACAATAAAAATCCAATGATGCCACGCGGAGGAAGTCGTAAGCCCAATTTTCAGGGCTGGATCGTCGCTCTGCTGATTGCCGCGATACTGGGTATCACATTTTTTAATAAGAGTTCGGCCGTGCGCGAGATATCGCAGAAGCGGTTCGAGCGCATGGTGAAGGACAAAGAGGTGGCGGACGTGATCGTGGTCAACGACAGGATTGCCGAAGTATCGCTGACACAGCAGGCCGCACAAAGTCCGAAATACCGGAACATGTTTGCCGATAAACCCTATTTCGGCACCAACCATGGTCCACACTTTCAATTCCAGATTGCCTCGGCAGAGTCTTTTAAGAAAGATCTCGATCAGTTGCAGCAGGGAGTTGCGGATAATGAGAAGGTTGACCTCAAGTTCGAGAGTCGAAACGACATAGGGAGTATGATAAGCACTTGGGGTTTCCTGATCGTGATGATCTTAGCCATGTACTTCCTGCTCGGTCGGATGTCGGGCGCTGGGGGGCCTGGTGGCCAGATTTTTAATATTGGCAAGTCGAAAGCGGCTCTGTTCGATGCTGAGAACAAGGTACGGATTACGTTTAACGACGTTGCCGGTCTCGACGAAGCAAAGGAGGAAATCAAAGAGATTGTCGATTATCTGAAAAACCCAACCAAGTTTACTAAGCTTGGCGCAAAGATTCCGAAAGGTGCTTTGCTGATTGGCCCTCCGGGTACCGGTAAAACACTACTGGCAAAAGCCGTTGCGGGCGAAGCGGGCGTGCCCTTTTTCTCACTATCGGGCTCGGATTTTGTTGAAATGTTTGTCGGGGTAGGCGCGGCTCGTGTTCGTGACTTGTTTAAGCAGGCGAAAGAGAAAGCACCCTGTATCATCTTCATTGACGAGATCGACGCAGTTGGTCGGTCACGGGGCCGTGGTGCCATGCCGGGAGCCAACGATGAGCGGGAGAACACGCTGAACTCGCTGCTGGTTGAAATGGATGGCTTTGCAACGGACTCCGGGATCATCATTCTGGCTGCTACCAACCGTCCTGACGTACTTGATTCTGCGTTACAGCGTCCGGGCCGTTTTGACCGTCAAATCAGTATCGATAAGCCGGACATCATTGGTCGGGAGGCTATCTTCCGGGTGCACTTGAAGCCGATCACGTTGGCTGCCGATGTCGATCCGAAAGAACTTGCTGCGCAGACACCGGGTTTTGCTGGCGCTGAAATTGCCAACGTTTGTAACGAAGCTGCTCTGATTGCTGCCCGTAGTGACAAAGAATCTGTTGGTATGGATGATTTTCAGGACGCTATGGACCGGGTAATCGGCGGTCTCGAGAAAAAGAACAAGATTATCTCGCCAGAGGAGAAAGAGATCGTCGCTTATCACGAAGCGGGTCACGCCGTTACAGGCTGGTTCCTTGAGTTTGCTGATCCGCTTGTGAAGGTAACGATCGTACCACGTGGTGTTGCCGCTCTTGGCTATGCGCAGTACCTGCCTCGCGAACAGTACCTATACCGTACCGAACAGCTCATGGACGAAATGTGCATGGCACTGGGTGGCCGGGCTGCCGAAGATCTAATTTTCGGTAAGGTATCAACGGGGGCCCTAAGCGACCTAGAACGAATCACGAAGCTGGCGTACAGCATGGTCACCATGTATGGCATGAACGATAAGATTGGTAATGTTTCGTTCTACGATTCAAAGCAATCAGATTACGCGTTCAACAAGCCCTATTCGGAAGAAACGGCCAAGCATATTGACGAGGAAGTCCGCAAGATTGTGGACATCGCCTACACCCGAACGAAAGATTTGTTGACGGATAAGCGGGAGTCGCTGGAAATTATTGCCAAAGAGCTGCTGTCGAAAGAGATTCTGTATCAAAACGATTTGGTTCGACTGATTGGTAAACGTCCGTTCGAGCGCGAAACGGTGTATCAGGCTTATAAGAATCGTGGTGTTGCTGAGGAGGTAAAAGAGGAGATTGGTAAAGAAGCCAAGCCTGAAGAAACCGAGCCACAGGAAACAACGCTGCCAATCTAATTGGCTTCGTTAACGACCGAACAAAATGGCCCTGCTACTGTAGCGGGGCTATTTTGTTTTATACCGGTTTGGCCTATCGCTTGCCTAACTCAATCACATGCATATCCTGTGTTTTCTGCTCGTTCAGCATAAACCGTACGGCCGTTCGAACAATGTGAAATCCCGTTCTGCCAGCTGCGCCGGGATTGATAAACAGCATGTTCTGCATGGTCGGATCGCGGACGACTTTAAGAATATGCGAATGGCCGCACACCAGTATGTTCGGTGGGTTCAGCTTCAGATTTGGCCGAATGATTGGATTGTATTTGGGCGGAGCGCCAGCGATATGTGTCATCCAGATATCGAGCCCTTCAAGTGTAAAGCGCAGGTGAGACGGCATTAGATCGTCCTCATGGTCAATGTTGCCGCATACGACCCGTAACGGTTTAAATGCTCGCAATTGCGTTAGTACGTTCAGGTTACCTATATCACCAGCATGCCAGATTTCATCGCAGGTATCGAAATACCGAAAAAGCTGGTCGTCAAGGTAAGAATGTGTGTCTGAGAGCAGACCAATGCGGATCATATCTATATTGTTATGCACTAAGAATGAGATCTTTCATCTCCGATCTAATTCGCTTTTTATCAATCTTGCCAACGCTGGTTTTGGGTATTTCGGTTACAAAAAGAATATGATCGGGTAGATACCATTTATTAAGGTGACCTGACTCGATACGCTCATGTAACGTTTGCCGGATACTATCGGCGGTTAAGTCGAATCCCGGTTTCTGCACAATCAGAGCGTTTGGGCGTTCACCCCAGCGCTCGTCAGGCAAGCCTACAACAGCTACTTCGCCAACACCGTCAAGTTGGGAAATCAGATTTTCAATATCGAGCGATGATACCCACTCGCCACCGGTCTTGATGACGTCTTTGGTTCGGTCCGCAATTAATAACCAATAGTCAGGTGTCATGCTGGCCACGTCGCCCGTATGTAGCCAACCGCCTTTCCACAAGGCGACGCTCCGTTCGGGATCTTCGTAGTAGCCCTGCGTCATCCAGTATCCCCGTGTCACAATTTCGCCTAATGAATGGCCGTCGTGGGGGACAAAATTGCCGTCGTCGTCTACCAACCGAATATCGACAAAGGGGGCCACCCGACCCGTTCGTGTTCGGTAGTCAACCTGTTGGTCAATTGGTAGCGGACGTTCACTATCGTTGAGTTGCGTGAGCGTCATAATCGGCGCTGTTTCCGACATGCCGTAGCCCTGATATACCTGTATACCCAGGTCGAGAGCGGCTTTGGCTAATCCTTTGGTCAGGGCAGAACCACCAATGATGACTTTCCAGCGCGACAAGTCGACCTGCGTTGCGATCGGGCTGTTTACCAGCATCGTCAATATGGTCGGTACGCAATGTGACAAGGTAACGCCCTCTGTCAACAGCAATTTTAGTAATACTTCTGGCTCGTACCGGCCGGGGTATACCTGCTTGGCCGACAGCATCGTGGCCAGAAACGGAAAACCCCATGCATGCACATGAAACATAGGCGTAATGGGCATGTATACGTCGGCAATGGAGGAGAACGGCACCGCCTGATACCCGCAGACGAACGTACTCAGGCCCATAGTATGCATGAACAACTGCCGGTGCGAGAAATATACGCCTTTAGGATTTCCTGTCGTTCCCGTCGTATAGAACGTTGTTGCCCATGTGTTTTCGTCAAAATCTGGAAAGTCAAACTCGTCAGACTCATTCCGTAGACCCGACTCATATTCACAACTGAATCCAGCAGGAACCTGACCGGTAACGTTCAGATCGGAGTAGACTTTATCGGACAAAATGACATAGGTCTCGACTGTTGTCAGCTGATCTTTAATCGCTGTCAGAATGGGCAGAAAATCTTCGTGGATCAACACGACTTTGTCCTGCGCATGATTCATAGTGTACAGAACCTGTGCGGGTGATAGCCGAACGTTGACGGTGTGCAACACTGCCCCCATGCTAGTCACGCCGAAAAAGCACTCCAGATATCGATGACTATCCCAATCCAATACAGCTACCGTATCGCCGGGTTTCACGCCTAGGTTCGTCAGCAGGTTTGCCAGACGCCGAACCCGCTTGTTGAACTCGACGTAGTTCATCCGAAACAGGTCGCGGTACACAATTTCGCGATGTGGTTCGTACCGAAGTGACTGCGCCAGCAAGGTTTTGATTAACAGGGGCGGATCGACGGCTTCGGGTGTACGGGGGATTAGCTTGGTGGTAATCATCGAAGTAGTAATTCGGATGTAAGAATTCGAAGATAAGATTGCCCCTTGGAAAGGCAAAAAGGCCGCAGAAGAAAAGCCGGGTCAGGTCATGTGAAAGACCTCACGCAACGGCACACTGACAGGAGAGTAATCGGCGTTGACATCCATCAGATCGGCCATGTGAGCCCACCAGCGTTGTACAATTTCGGTTTGTCCCAACGCTTGTGACGATTCGCCCGCAACGGTTTGAATGGCAAACAGCATGTGAGTCGATTCGTCCAGAAAAATACGGTAGTCGCTGATACCGCTAGCGCTCAACAGCGCTACTAATTCAGGCCATATATCGGCGTGTCGACGCTGGTATTCGTCTTGACAACCCGGCCGGAGTTTCATTCGGAACGCAATAACAGACATAAAAAAGTGGGTTTTGACAGCGCGCGCTAATTAACAGTCGTGCTTGGTCAAAACCCACGTGGTTCTTTATTCTACCGATGACTCGCGTCTAGTTGAGCCGGGTTGTATCGCGTTTTGGTTTGCCTATTGGAATAGACACGCCAAATGAGCGGGGGCTGGATGGCGGGGCCGTACGTTTTCGCTGTCCGTTTTTATTGAGTGGTTCAGCGGTTGCGCTCGGATTCGGTGTCGACTGCATCAGCGTACCGGGGGCTGATAACGGCGAATCGATACCTGGAGGCAGTACCGGCTGTGTCCCATTCGTTGGTTGTTGCCGACGGGTTGTTGTCGAATCAGTTTGTTGCGCGTAAGCCGATACGGCGGCACAGAACAGAACGGAAGCAAGGAGCAGGCGCATGGCTATCGAGTTAGCTAAAAATGTATGCTGCTATAACTACTGTGCTTCGATAGTGTTGTAATTGGTGTAGCCTGACGGCTTCCAGACCTCCTGGTCTGGAAGCCGTCAGGCTATCTATTTCAGGCAGAAACTTTATTGACCGCTATCGTGTCCTCCAGACCAGGAGGTCTGGTCTACACCAGCCCGCTACAACGCCTTTGCTACACTCAGGCTACAATTGCTTGCAAAGGACGTAATAGTTAGCGTCGACTGTGATTGACTTGACGTTTGGCATTGTCAATGTCTGCCATTGAGCTGTAGGTTTCAACAACTGGTACGGTCCGTTTTCATTGGCGCATATACGGACGGGCATTGCAAAACTAGGAACGATGTTGGCCCAGCGATACTGAAAGCCCACTGCCGTAAGTCGGTATTCCAGTACGGGAATTTTGGTAGTCCGTAAGTATTGGTCAAAGATGGGTTTTAGATTGAGCCCAGACTGTTGAATCATAAAGTTCTCGATCTGCATGGCCGTAACCGTCTGGTGGTAGAATGTCTTGTTCATACCCCGCAACAATTGCCGCCACTTATCGTCGTCGCCTACCAACTGCCGGATCGTGTGGAGCATGTTGCCCCCTTTGTAATACATATCGCCCGACCCCGACCGGTTGACGTTGTAGGGGCCGATAATGGGCCGGTCATTCCGGATGAGTGCGCGGCAACCGATCACATACTGGGCTCCGGCGGGTTTGCCGAAATAATACTCTGTAAACAGGCTTTCCGAGTAGTTCGTAAAACTCTCGTGAATCCACATGTCAGCTACGTCACGGTAGGTGATGTTGTTGGCGAACCACTCGTGTCCCGATTCGTGAACGATGATAAAATCCCAGAGCAGACCCAGTCCCGTCTGCGACAGGTCACGGCCTTTGTAGCCATTGCGGAAGCCATTACCATAGGTTACTGAACTCTGGTGTTCCATGCCCAGATAGGGCGCTTCGACCAGCTTATAGCCATCTTCGTAAAACGGGTAAGGACCAAACCAGTATTCGAAGGCTTTCAACATACGTGGTACCTCGCGAAACTGCCTGCGGGCCGAATCACCGTGCGTAGGTAAGGCGTAGTAGTCGACCGTGAGCGGGCCTTTCTCGCCAGCGTAAACCTCGGACCAATGCTCGTAATGAGCGATATTAAGGTTGACGCCGTAGTTGTTGATCGGATTCTGTACGTACCAGTTGAAGGTATGCGTGTGGTCGTTGTTAGTCGTGACAGTGCGCAATCGACCGTTCGACACATCCATCAGGTCTTCCGGTACGGTTACGCTGATCGCCATCGAGTCGGGTTCGTCGTAGAGATGATCTTTGCAGGGCCACCACGAGCTGGCACCCAGGCCTTGATTGGCTGTTGCGATGAACCAGCCGCCTTTTTTATCCCGCGACCAGACGAAGCCACCGTCCCAGGGGGGTAGCTTGGCAACGTGGGGCTTTCCGGTATACCGTACAAGCAGGCGCTCCTGCCGACCAATCTGCTGTGGCTTGGTTAGCGTGACGAAGTAAGCATCACCGTCCTGCCGGAAAGGAAGAGACTTACCATCCTGCTCGACACTGACCATGCGCATTGGCCGTTGCAGGTCGATCTGCATTCGCTGCATGGGTTTCAGTACCTTATACCGAATCTCATTCGAGCCAGTCAGCGTGCTATCCATCGGGTCGACGCGGACGCTGAGGTGATAAAATTGCAAATCCCACCAGGCGCGCTCGGGCGTGATTGAACCGCGTAAAGTGTCGTCATGGGTAAACTCATACCGTTGAGCCTGTACATGGGTTAGACCAAGCAGACAGACGGTTAGGAAAGCAAAAACCAGTTTCATGCGCGTACGGGTAGGTTAGTCGGTGTTGATTGTCTCAGACAGCATCCCTGTTGTCGTTTGTAGGGAAAGGATTATATGCGACACACGACAGCAGGGATGCTGTCTGAGACAAACGGATATCAGCGAGCGCCCGGCGGGCAGTACTGTTTCAGGTAGTTGGTGTACAACGTCCGCAGGTGCTGATTGGTACCGGCACCTTCCGAAATACCGTGCGACCGGTTTGGGTACGGCATGACCTGGAACTGCTTGTTGTACTTCACCAACTCGTTGATGAGTACCTCGGCATTGTCGTAGTGCACATTGTCGTCGCCCGTACCGTGAATATAGAGCAGGTTACCGCGCAGATTTTTGGCGTAGGTGATGGGCGAGCCAGCCACGAAATCGGCCAGATTTTCCTGTGGTAAACCCATGTACCGTTCCTGATAGATGTTGTCGTAGAACAACTGATTACCCACAGCGGCAATGGCGATACCCGTTTTATAGATGTCAGGATACTGGAACAACAGATGCAGGGTTGTCGAACCGCCACCGCTCCAGCCCCAGACGGCGACCCGGCTGCTATCCAGGTAGGCATGCTGACTCAGCAGTTTTCGCGCACCCATCGCCTGATCGCGGACGTTCAGCCGACCGATCTGGCGGTAAATTGATTTACGCCAGGCCGTTCCTTTCAGGTTCGGCGTTCCCCGGTTGTCGAGCGCGACGTAGATATAGCCTGCTTTGGTGATATCGCCGTCAAACAAGCGGTTGGTACCGACCGAGAACACGTCATCGACGGTGCTGCCTGCTGGTTCGCCGTAGACATAGAAGACGACTGGGTACTTCTTCGTGCTATCGAAATCGGCGGGGCGGGCCATCCAGCCGTTCAGCGTTATGTTATCGTCGGTGGTTAGCGTGAAAAACCGTACGTTCGATTTATCGACGGGTTCAGCGTTGGCGGCAATGCTGTTCTGCGCGTTGACGGGCGTATGCGCGGGCAGATTGATCCATTCGCGGGCGGGCGGGGTCTGATAGCTGCTGAAGCCATGCAGGGCCAGTTTACCGCCGGGCGACAGTGTGTAGGTATGCGTTCCGGCCATGCCCATCGGGGTCACGCGTGTTGCTTTGCCTTTGCTATCGATTCGGGTACGGTACAGATAGCGTTGCAGCGGTTGGTCGGGCGACGCCACGAAATAAACCTGCTTACCGGGCTCGTCGACCAGTTCGACGGATGCAATGTCATAATTGCCGGGCGTGAGCAGCGTTTCCTGTTTGCCATCGGCGCTGATGCGGTAGATATGCCGCCAGCCATCTTTTTCCGATACCCACAAAAATGACTTGCCGCCATCGAGCCATTCCCAGCCACTGGGGTCACCATCGTTCCAGCGCGCTTTTGAGTCGATCCAGGTTGTACTTGTTTCAGTATGAATCGGGTTAGCTGCTCCCGTCGTCGGATTACAAACGAATAGCTTGCTCTGATTCTGTTTGCGGTTTAGTTGCTCCAGAATAACTGAACTGCCGTTGGGGAACCACTCCATCCGGGTCAGGTAATGCTGCCGACTGTTGCCGGGGATGGCCAGCCAGCGTGTCGGGCCACCCGTTACCGATACGATACCAGCGCGGGTCGGGGAGGGGTCCTGCCCAACTTTAGGGTACTCTACCGGAATGACGTGCGAATACGCCGAGTCAGTGGTGTTGAGCATCAGGTAGTCGCGAATCTTGCTGGCGTCGACCTGCCAATAGGCGATCTGCTTGCTATCAGGGCTCCAGCGAAACCCGTCGCGGCAACCGAATTCTTCCTCATATACCCAATCGAACGTGCCATTGATCAGCCGGTTGGTCCCGTCGGTTGTCAACGGGGTTGCGCGACCAGTGGCTACGTCTTCCACGAAGAGATTGTGTTCGCTGACATACGCAACCAACTTCCCATCGGGCGACAGTTTGGCAAACATCAGCGACTGCGACGGCCGGTCTTTGCCGATCTGCCGCAACTGCCCGGTTTTCCGGTCGAGCAGGTAATAGTCGCCCCGCGTGTTGTAGCGCCATACGCGTGCTGTGTTGGTATAGACCAGTACTGTATTCGTATCGGCCGACAGCGCGAAATCAGTGATCTGAAGTGGCCGGTCGGTGCCGGATTGCTTCAGTGGAGCGCCACTCAGAAAGGGGGTCTTCCGACCCGTGCGCATATCGTTACGCGAAATCATACCGGGTTCAGCGGTCAGTAGTGTATTGCCGTCGGGCGTCCAATGTGGTTGGCGGCCGGGTACCTGTGCCTGCGCTGTCAGGATAGTCAGCAGAAGGGCTGCGGCTACGAGTCGTGTTTGGCGAAAGGGGTTAGTCACAAACGAAACTGTATCAGGATGAAGAATTGACAAAAATACGTGCTTTTACGGGGCGAATCGGTAGAATAATGATGAGAGGTAGTATCGATTTGCTAAAGTCAGTACGGAGAATGATGCGTAGGGAGCGAAGCCAGAAAAATGTGGAGCGTAGTGGCACTCAACCAGACTATGTGTGTTGTTAGCTATACGGGACTGTTGTTATTCGCCTGTAATTTTGTGTATGTCGTTAGTATTTTCAGCCCTGAATTCGGGGAGTAATGCCAATTGTTATTACATCGGTAATCAGGAGGAGGCTGTACTGGTCGATGCGGGGCTGTCGTGTTCGCAGACGGAGTTTCGGCTGCAACGGCTAGGTCTTGACCCGCGCCGGATTCGGGCCATTTTTGTCTCGCACGAACATACCGACCACATACGCGGGGTAGCCCGGCTGGCCAAGAAATATGGATTACCTGTCTACGTGACCCCGCAAACGGGTCGGCAACTAACAGGACTTGATCAGAAATTGGCTGTGCAGACCCTTTGCGACGACGCGCAGATTCAGGTTGGCGCGTTGCAGGTGCGGGCGTTCGCAAAATGTCATGATGCCGTTGATCCACTGAGTTTCGTTATCAGTCAGGACGGGGTTAACGTGGGAGTGTTTACGGACATTGGTACGCCCTGCGAACGGCTGGTTTATCACTTTCGTCAGTGTCAGGCGGTGTTTCTCGAAGCGAATTACGACGAGCAGATGCTGGAATTCGGCTCGTATCCACATTACCTCAAGCAGCGTATCCGGGGCGGGCATGGTCATTTGTCAAATCAGCAGGCGCTCGACCTGTTCCTGGCTCACCGCTCGCCCGACCTGACGCATGTGATACTGGCGCACTTATCGGCACAGAACAATTCGCCACAGGTTGCCCATGACCTGTTCCGCCCACATATGGGTACTACTCGGCTGACCGTCGCATCTCGACTCAGTGAAACACCTTTATTTTCGGTATAAGAACGGCACCAGGAGGTTCCGGAAAATGGGTGGGGTTGCCCGGATAGGAAAATCATCGTTTTACGTTTGTCCGGTCTTAAATCGACAGTCAGATTTTCTGACTTGCTCGCGTGATACTAAGATTAAAAGCAGAAAATGGCTCGGCATTGCTGCCGAGCCATTTTCTGCTTTTAAGAAGGTAACGATTAGAGTTTAAACGATACCCCCGCGTTTACCGAATAATCAGCGAAAGCAGCATCGCCCCGAACGAACGTACCCGTTCGATCTGAATATTCCTTATCCGTCACGCTTTGGGTGCGGTTGCGTACGAGGGCTACCGGTACGGTCAGGAAAAAGCCAAATTTACCGGAGGAGTAGTTAAGACTCGGTTCAATACTCCAGACGTAGCCGGGTCGGCGAAAGTCGCCACTACCGCCGACCAGATCGTAAACCGGAATTCCTTCCAGCCTGGCCCCCAGCGCGACCGACAGCCCTTGGGTAACGTTGTTGACAGCATAGCTTACCCCTCCGCGTACCATGTACTGATCGGGAACGCTCATGATGGCCTCATTGGCAAGGCGCGGGGTCAACGTTTCACGGTAGGTACGCACACCATTCTGCTCACGGGGATTCACGAGGTAGTAGAAATTGGCATAAACACCCAAGCTGCGCGTCAACTTGTAATAGGTGTTTGCCTCAACGGTGAAGCCGGTACCGCCGTCGCCAAGTTGAATCGACTGGTCTACCGGGCGTAGTTCTCTGGCTCCATTCGCCCCTACATTGTAGAAGTAATCCTGGTAATCATAATCGCCGGTTGGCAGTTTTATGCCCAGGCCAAGCTGAATATTACCACGCGTACTGACAGCGGGATCAAACAGCCAGTGATAAGCGGCAATGCGAAGGTCGCCGACGCCAAACGAATGTGTGCTATGACGCTGATTAAAGTTGTTGGTGCCATTGATCAGGCCGTGCTCGTACAACGATGAGCGGGCATTTGAAATGATCGGCAGATCGATCATCAGCGACCAGCGGTCGTTCAGGATATGGGTCAGGTTAATGTCCAGAACAGCGGTATGATTGATCACCTCTGTATGGTTCAGGAGCCGATCCTTGTTTTCTACATCACCGGAATAATGCCGGAACGATTTGAAATACCGGGTGCTCGTAGTTAGTACCCATTGTTTATGCTGGTTGCTGTCGGCATGGGCAAGCATGCAGGCATTTCCAGTACTACGGATTGCTACGCAGCCTTGTGCGAGGATCTTAGAAGGTAAAAACGACGCTAGCACGAAAGCGAGCGCGAGGTAACTGTATTTTTTCATGATTTAAATTCGTCTTTCAAAACAAACTAGCTACTATGATCAGAGCGCGCCGACCATCGGTTAGCAGGCCCAGTTTTGTTTCGTAATACACTGATTGGTTTATAGGGATGATTCTGTGTCAGGTAGACAGGAGCCAGGTGGGGAGTGATCACTTTCCAAGGCAGCACCAGAAGTAAGCTGCTCAGCGAGTCACGAACAGGCGGTTGAACTGGTCCATCGGTGAATCAGCCTGCGTCGACGCGGTCGCTCATACTGCTCTATAGCAGTGGCGACACCAGATGCTCAGTCGACTGTCTGAGGTGCATAACCTCGCATATCGATTGGCTCCTGGCGTTGCCGCACCATGTTCGATTCGTTTATGACAACAGCAAGCCCTGGCCAGAACCGTTTGTGTGATTCTGCGCCCTTCTCTGGCTACGTTTGGCCTAACCTGGCTACTTGAACAATGAAGAGTAGCGGCCCATTTCTGGCGGGGGCGAGCCGACCGGGAGAGAACGGGACAAAAGGCTGATCACGCCACTGACCAGGGGGGCTGATTGGGCGCGTAGCGAAACAAGGAAACAAAACGCATCGCGGACTGGCGGGTCGTATTCCTGCAGTAGTAACTTCAATACTTGGTTTACACGCTTCTGCGTGCCAGATGGAGCAGCCAGGTGGTTCTGAAGAAACGACAGCAAATCAGCCTGCCAAAACGCATGGCGCTCAAGCTCGATACCGGCAATGTAAAGCGTATCGTTTTGAATGTGCAGGCTAACTATATCGTAATAGTGACTGCGGTAGGTAAATCCGTCGGAGGTCGTTCGCGTGATGGCTGGCACCTCCTGGGTAGGGTTAGCGAGCGGAATCTGAAACTCGATCAAACTGTCGGTTGTTCGGTAGACCGCCAGCCGCTCCATCAGCGTAGTTTTTTGCTGCCACCAACTACTGACAGCCGCCAGACCGCAGCCCAGGACGTGGCAGAGTAACAGAATGAACAGACCGATGGAAACAACTTTCCGCATGCGAAGTGGCTACTGACCCCCAAAGATACAATTGTATTTAAGTTTGAGTGCAGGCTTGTCACTAAAGGAAGAATATGTGTTCGCACTACTGTCGCTAACCAGCGAACATAGAAAGCATTATAGAGATGCTCCGGCGTTTAGCCTCGCTATTAAGCCCCTGACTGGTGAAACCAGAAGGGACACGCCATAGGCAAGCTTGGCTGATTCTATTAATTATGAGAATATGGCTAACGATAACCTATACCGGTTGAACGTCGCTAGCCATATGGTTTACTTCGCAATACTAGTTTTCACAAACGTTCCCTGTTGAGACGTAATGGTAAAAAAGCAGGGTTAGTGCACGTGCGTTACAGGTTCGCCGGGAGCTTGCTGAAGGTACGTATGCCGAACTACTTTAGCTGTTTTATGATCGCCAGTATGGCTCCAGCCAGGCGGCATGACTATGTATAAGAATTTGTTGACCAGACCAGGCGCTCGTTTTATATCGACAAACAGGGCATAGAACTCCCCAAAATAAGCATCCCCAAAGTGGCCCCGCCTGATCTGCCGGGATACACCATACTCAATTTTTAGCCCCTTCTCTTCTGTCTGTAGCGTACCAAAGGCCTTGTCCCAAATAGGCAGTAGATTACAAAAGTTGGTGTCCATGTAAAGCGGATTCTTGGCATGATGCACACGATGGTGAGAGGGAGTGAGCAGAATTTTGTTGAGAAAACCCAGCCGTCCGTCTTTCAGCAGGTTTTCTCCCACGTGAATAAAAGCACCCCAGGTTCCGTCGATAAACATGATGAGAAATAAAAGGGGAGGATTTACGCCGAGTAACAGACAAATGGTTGTCCGGACGATGTCGGCGTAGGGAGCTTCGAGAAAAAAATGGGCATACGTGACCGAAAGGTTCATATCTTCCGGGGCATGGTGGGTAGCATGCAGGCACCACAACACACGTACTTTATGGCCGAAATAGTGGTAGACGAAGTGCGCAAGTTCCCAAACGATATACCCGTAGATAAACCAGTACCAGGTAAGAGTAGTCGTTAGTAAACCGTGCCCGTCAAACAAACCAATGCAGAAAGCGACGGCACCAATGGAGAGATAGCGGGAGATGAAGCGGTTAGCGATGTAAATCAAAAAGGGCATCTTATAATTTTCGACCTTGAAGGTGCGGTACAACCCGCCCCGAACCAGTTCGATCAGCAACAGAATCGGAATCAGTGGAGAGAGGGCCGACTGAATACCTTTCCACGTCAGTAATGAGTGGTAGTCACCCGAGCGGAACATGGTCATCCAGTGGTGAATACCAAAAAAACCAGTAAGCTCGTCGACAAGAAATTGCAGTATGTCTGTCATGATGAGTCGCTTAAGCGTTAACGTGATAACGTTTCTTACAAAACGAGAAGCTCAAAAAAATCTACTACTGGCTGAGGCATACCGAAAAACCAGGTTTACCGATCTGTATGACTGATGAGTCGTGCCGATCGCTCAGCCAACCGTTAGTAATGCGTTATGTAACGAGCACATTACTGACGGTTGGCTGAATAACGTCCTCTGCCAGGTTTGCTAATACCCGGTGTTGTTAGGCAACAGGTTTGGGTTTACGTTAATCTCCTGCAGCGGTACAGGAAAGAGCAGATTTTTTTCGGTAAATGTGGCACCGAACACCGTCTGGTGCCCGACAAAATCGTCCCAGTTGCCCGTCACATCGTTGTGTACTTTATGGGTGCGAAGCATGTCGAACCACATCTTGTTTTCAAAGCATAGCTCGAAATAGCGCTGTAGCCATACCTCCTGCTCAAAGGCGCTTTGGCTCACCGTACCGATTGGGGCTAGCTGGGCGCGGTTACGAATTTTATTGACATAGCTGACGGCGTTCGCATTTGGTGCGCCTTCGGCCCGATTGGCCGCTTCTGCATACAGCAAATACACATCGGCCAGTCGATACAGCGTGTAATTAAGATCAGATTTAGCCGTGTTTGTTACGGCGTTCACGTCGAACCACTTGTAGATATACGTATTTCTGAACGTTACGGTCTGACCCGTTTTCAGGCTGGGATAGGACCGATACACGTACTGCCGATCCTGGGCCCGCTTGTCGCCTGATGGAAACGACTTTATAAACTGATCCGTCGGATATACTGATCCGTACTCATCTGCATATTTCGAGATGCCCGAGTAGTTGGGGATCGTGAGGGGCGTCAGTGGGTTGATAGACGGAACGCTGGCGGCATACTGCACCTGTAGAATGAATTCACCCGTGTTTTTATTAACCGGGTTGATCATGTCCGTGTATTCCGGGAACAGGGTATAGCCACCATTCTGAATCACATTTAGCGAGCGTTTCGCCGATTCGGCGTAGTACTGCGCTCCCCCGTTGATGGCCGCCCCCGCGTATGTCAGGTATACGTCGGCCAACAGTGCTTCGACAGCGCCCATCGATACCTTACCCGTATTGTCCTGCCAGGGTAAGGTTGATTTTTCGGCTAGCAGCAGATCGGGAATAATGATCTTGTCATAAATGTCTTTCGCCGGTGTACGGGGAAAATTCAGATTCAGATCGGTCGGCGTACTGGTTACACTCGGAATAGCACCGTACATGCGTACCAGCTGAAAATAATACAAGGCTCTAAGGGTATGCACTTCAGCCAGCATATTCGTTTTCTGCTCGTCCGTCAGGCCACTGGCACTGATCGGGGGGATACTTTGAATCGCCAGATTACAGTTTCCGATTCCCAGATACATCTGCTGCCACCAGGTGTCGAAATAGAAGGACGAATTGTTGTAGGCCAGCTTCTGAAACGTAGCGAACCCGGTTTGCCCCAGGTCGCTGTTGACCTTACCCGTCACAAATTCCAGCAGGTTCCAGGTACTACCACCGTAGGACGAAGGCTGACCCGCCAGAAACCCCTGTAGACTGGCATAGCCCGCATTGGCGTAGGCACGGGCGACTTTGACACTCGAAACATTCGAAGAAGGGGTGATAAACCCCGTTGGATTTTCCTGCAGGAACTCTTTGCAAGCCCCCATGGTCAGCAGGAGCAAAAGCACTAGACTATATCTGACTATTTTCATGACGTTTCTGAGTTAGAAGGTGAGGTTTACGCCCAGATTCCAGACACGGGGACGGGGATAGGCAAAAAAATCGAGGTTCTGCGAAAAGGCGCTGTTCGACCCATACCCCGAGTTAAACGTGTCTACCTCCGGATCGTAGCCGCTGTATTTGGTAATAATGAACAGGTTCTGCACACTCGCATAGATCCGCAGTCGATCTACTTTTAACCGTTGCAGGGCGGAATTACCGAAGTTGTAACCCAGCACAAAGTTTTGCCCCCGGATGAACGAGCCATCTTCTACCCACCACGTATCGAAGTGTGAATCCTGCGCAAACTTGTAATTACGCACCTGCGAAATCATGGTATTCTGGTGGTCAGGTGTCCAGGCATCCAGCACCGTCGCCAGGCTGTTGGCCAGGGTTTGCCGGTCTTCGGTAGAATGCTTGAACGTGGCTGCCGTGTTGATGCCCTCTACGAAACGGATATCGGCGGTGAGATCCCAGTTTTTGTATTTGAAGGTGTTGCTCAGCACCCCCGTCCATTTAGGTGTCGTGCGGCCGATGATGCTGTAGTAGTTACTACCATCGGCATTGTAAATGTACTTTCGGTCGCCGGGCTTAAGGTTATGCTGGGCGGCTTCGTCGGCCTCATTGGACCCATAGGTACCCAGCCGGGTCATGCCCCACAGTGATCCAATTGGCTCGCCCACCCGCAGAATATTTGTCTGACCCAGGAAATTAGGACCGGGAAAAATATCCGCGTTGCCGTTATTTAGCTTTAAGATCCGATTTCGGTTCGATGTGAAAACGACGCTGGTCGTCCAGGTAAAATTGTTTTTCTGAATGTTCGTACTGTTCAGACTTACCTCGACACCCGCATTACGCACCGAGCCGATATTCTGGTAGACATTGGCATTTTGCTCGCCCGCCGACCATGGGATAGGCGCCTGTAGCAGCAGATCTTTGGTAACCCGGTTGTAATAGTCAACAGTCAGGTTGAGGACCTGGCCGATCCCTAGTTCGACGCCCGCATCAAATTGCTGCGACTTCTCCCATTTTAGATTGGGGTTGCCCAGGTAACTGGGCAACAGGGCCGACTGCTGAGTACCACCTAATATCGTGTTGGTAGGCTGAATCTGCGCAATAGAGCGGTACTGACCAATCTCCTGATTCCCCGATAAGCCGTAGCTGGCCCGTACTTTTACGTTGGTAATGGTTTTGTTGCCTTTCAGGAAATCCTCTTCCGATACGCGCCAGGCAGCTCCGGCCGACGGGAAAAAAGCAAACTTATTATTAGCGCCGAATTTTGATGAGCCATCGTAGCGGCCAGTAGCGGTAAATAAATACTTCTCGTTCAGGTTATAGTTCAACCGGGCGTAGTACGAGTTCATGGCCCACTGGTAATCCGATGAGGTCGATGAGCTTTTTACCGAACCCGAACCGAGGGTATGCCACTGAAAAATATCGTCGATAAAGTTCTGGGTTTCTACGTAGTCTGTTTCCTGGTTATACTGTTGCCAGGATGCACCCAGCAACGCAGTTAAGCGTTGATGTTCGTTGATAGTTTTGTTCCAAGTCAGGTAGTTCTCCGATTGCCAGTACCGGGTCGAGTTGTTCGTGATACCGGCTACGCCACCCTGATCTGCTGAGATGTGCGGCAGGTTCTGCGACGAGAAAAAGTTGTTTTTCTGGTAGTTTACGTTGTAGCCAAAATCCGTTCGGAAATCCAGATCCTTGGTAATATGAAACAGCATATAGGCATTGCCCAACGCCTGCAGTGTATTATTAAGCGTGTAGCGGTTCGTGGCCGTGTTGACCGGATTCGGGGCGCCTTCCAGACCGGCAATGTCATTGTTTCCCGCCCAGGTACCATCCGGGTATTTTACCGGTAGAATAGGTACTTCTTCCGTCACCGACCGGGGAACGTTCAGGCCGCCGTTTCCGTCCGACACTACCTTCTGCTTACTGTTTATAGCTGAAATTGTACCGCCAATCTTCAGCCATTTGTTGACGTTGTTGTCAAGCGTCAACCGAACCGAGTACCGTTTGAAACCGGAGTTGATCATCAGGCCATTCTGGTTTAGATATCCCAGTGATAGACTGTAAACGGATTTATCATTCCCCCCCTGAATGTTCAGATTCTGATTCTGCGAAAAGGCGGGCCGGTAGACCTCTTTTTCCCAATTGGTGTTGTACAGTGGTTTGTTGTTCGTATCGAATAATAGTGGGAAATGAGCGTGGTCGAGTGGGGCTAATGGCGTCCAGGTTGCACCGTTAGGGTCGAATTTGGTGCCATTGGCAAACGCCTGGTTGTAGACCTGAATGAACTCATCCGAATTTAACGTTTTGACGTGACGGTACAGGTCGCTTACGTTTACATCGCCGGAGTAGGTAACCCGGGTAGCCCCCGACCGACCCCGTTTGGTCGTGATCAGAATAACCCCGTTGGCCCCCCTCGCCCCGTAAATTGCCGTTGACGAGGCATCTTTCAGCACCTCCAGAGACGCAATGTCGTTCGGGTTTATCGAGTTGCCATCGACCCCGATTACGCCGTCGACGACGTATAGCGGATCGATGTTGGAGTTGATCGATCCCAGCCCGCGAACCCGTACTTTAGCTGGTGCGCCCGGTGCATTACTATTTACGCTTACCTCGACGCCAGCTATTTTTCCCTGCAGTGCCTGCGAAACGTTGGGCACGGGTTTGTCCATCAGCTCTTCGCCTTTGATCGTCGCTACGGCCCCGGTCAAGTCCGATTTTTTGACTGTCCCATAGCCGATAACGACTACTTCGCCGAGGGATTTTGCATCGGGGGCTAGCGCAATATCGACCGTACTCTGGTTATTTACTTTTACTTCCTGACTGATGTAGCCGACAAAACTGAACACCAGTATCGCCGACGTATTAGGTACTGAAAGTCTATAATTTCCTTGTATGTCTGTTGTTGTTCCAGTGCCGGTACCTTTGATAATAATATTGACACCCGGTACGGCTGTTTGTGTTTCTTTGTCGACAACTTTTCCGGTAATCGTTATGTCGGCTATTGTCCTTGTAGAAGGAGTGCCAGCACTCACTTTTATGAAATTTATTCCTAAAATCAGGACTAAGCAAAAATACCTAATTCTGTTTTTTGCACAGGTGAAATATTGTACATAAGTCTTCATACGTCTTGTGAGTTTAGGGGTGAAAGTATGAAAATGTATTGCAAAGATTTTATGAACAGCTTACACTTTATTTTGCTTTTAATAGTCTAAATATTTAGCGTAAAATATTGAAAAACAGACACTTAACATATTTTTTATTTTATGAATTTATGACTTTGACTGACTTTAATTAAAAATTCTTTAATAATTATTAAAGAATAAAGCACTGACTTTTTAAAATTGAAAGCTCTATCGACGGATAAATAGATTAGTAAAAATGGCTTGCCAGTTTTATTGCTGTGTACAATCGAATGTATTGAAATAAAAAGAATAATGTTTTTTTCTTTACTTACTGAAAAAGTTAAAATGACATTAAGGAGGTACTATTAGTTAATTTGGCTTGTGTACAGCAGTAAGCTAAAAAATAAAGCGCTTCGTTGAAATAATACAGTGTCGTATGTGTACAGTTGCATATTTTGATCGCGCATTATTGGTACAGCTGCGTTTACCTGATGAATGTATACTGACTGAACTGACTCGATAGCTGTTCGCCGACAGAGAACGGCTTCGGGCTAGAGATAGACTATACTGGTGTCATCCCAACTAACCACTACCTCATTAAGAAAGCATAGATTCTAGTTTTGCCGACGCGATTCATGCAGGAAACTACACACCGTGAACCAGCGGGTTGAGCTATAGCTATTGTTTACCGTTCTGGTCAGCGT